>JAHBUR010000015.1 GCA_019637975.1 Bacteroidota bacterium
GAAGGTTTGAATCGAACCAAAGTGGAATTGAAACGGTGCAAACCACGTCGGCGCGCCTGTGCCGCCTGAGGTATGGCGTTCTCAAGATCACGCTGGAAAATGGAGTGGTGTATAACAACACTCTTCCATGTGTCGATGGCATATCGGTATCGCATGCGCGCCGCCGAGTTCTTCCCCTGCTTGCTTCGTAGTCTTGCCTCGACGAGAGCCTTCTTCGCCTTTTGGATTTCTCGAAGGAACGATGCATCGGGTTGTCGCACTGCTATCTTTCCCCTTGCTCCCGGCCAGTTCCGTTCTCAGCAAGGCTGCATTGGTCGGACGTGTCAGTTTCCCTTCCTCAAGCAAGTACTGGAGAATTGTAATGAATCTATGGCGAAATCTCAACAATGCCTAACCCACTTCTGATCCAAACGGACGATGTTCTGACAACAAAAGTGATGGGGCGCAAACCCCCTTGCACATGCCTTATGGTAGTAAGCCCTGATCGCTCACAGAAAAGTCGCCGTTATGAAGTTGGTGCCCCATAAGTCTGCGATGATGAAGCCCGGCCACGAATCTCGCCGAGTTTTTTGCTGAAGGCCCGAATCGAGCAAAATAATCAGCCCAGCAAATCCAGAGACTGATCATTGCCAATCGGTCGCCATTCTTGGGCCACAAGCTCATTGCACGGAGGATATTCAGTTGCTTCTCACGTCCCTTCTTGTTACTGTTATACAGAATTGACCCTTCCTCAATTCTGGGATTTACCATAAACATGGGCCGGTGATTTCCCCAATCTCTGGCGAATGTCTGCTTTCGAATGATTGTATCTGCTGAAGGTGATCGGATGTTAAACCACTTCGATACCTATAGTCCCGATGTATGTAACCTCCTTGTGGTAACCTCTTACTTCTCTGCCGTGAGAGCATAATATGGAAGTTGCACTACTCATTATTTTCATCATCATTCTTGTCCTTGCGAAACTGGGATCATCGACAGGGTCTCGGAAGACAAGACACACCAATACAACCTCGTTTTCACAGCCCTCTAAGCCTCTGCCACAGAAACAAGCCAGAACCCGGCAACCGGTAATTTCATGGATAAGGAAAGATGAAGAAGTCATAGTCTCAGGCTACAGAATACGGGGCGGCCTTTTCTACACTGGCCATGCATACGAGAACAGTTCTTGGAGTGCATCCATTGAGCCTTCAATGATCGATTGGGATCTTCCGGTTCATCCACCCTCCGTTGATGTGCTGCCAAGAGACCTTGGCTACTGGCCTTCGTACAATCGTATTGCGCCTGAGGATAGAGCAATGTATCTCGCATGGCTTGCCGGTGGTCGCTCAGATCCTTCGATAAGTATTGGCTATGTTTTTCTCTTTTTCTACGGGTTGGAGCGCCGGCTGCTTGTGGACGCTAAGACTTCGGAACAGGCCAAGGCCGAAGCACCTGCTATTATTGCTGAAGTGGAGAGGCTCACTGAATTGTACGGAGAGAATTCTTCTTTTCACAGCTATGCCTCAAAGTTTGCAGAGGTATGCCAGTATCTCTACATGCCCGAAAGCACTCAAATCCGGCCGCCGGAGAAGGCGTGGACTTCTGGATATCCATTATCGCTCAAGACAGCCCTCTCTGAATTTGCAATGGACAACAAACCCATTCCGCCGGAATGGGCGCTCTCCTGGCTTGAGAACTCTCTTGAGTTCTATCCTCGTACACCTGCGCGCCGATGTCGCGCTGAGTTCATAAGACTTTTCCAGATACGCTATCGGTCGGAGTTTGGCGCTGGCTTGATCATCAAGCCCAACAAGACGCCACTCAGATTTGAGTACCGACCTGCAAGCTCCGCATTTCAAGCACCGGTTGTGTTGGAGGCAAAGGACGCGCCAGACATTACGGCGCTCAAATGGCCGCTTATCAAATTGAAAGAGATAGCTGAGAAGTGCACTGATGAACTCGATGCTTACAGCCGATATCTCGGAAAGAACGCGGAACCAACTTTGTCCGCCCTTGGACTTCTTCCTGCCGAGTTACTCGCCGGGTCGCAGGCCCCTCAACTCCTTCGGCTCAGAGCGTGGCTCGCCTCATCACTCGGAAATGAGACGCTCACGGTGGTCGAAGCAAAGACCCTCCTCGAAATTTTCTCGCTGCTCAATCAAGCAAAGTTTCAGAAATCAGATGCCTTAACGATTGCTCAACTGCTTGCTAAACTCGGCTATGGCCTTGAGCCGGACCCACGGTTCACATCAGACCCAATCGAAACAGACGGGAAATGCGTTCTCTTCAAAGCGGAGGGTGTCCTTCCGTCAGCACCAACAGAGGCCTACAAAACGGCATCGTTGATCATGCGTCTTTGTGCCACCGTGGTTTCGGCAGACGGGACAGTTACCCCCGCTGAAGAGCAAATCCTGGAACGACATATTGAATCTGTCCTTGACCTGTCCACCCCCGAGCGTGAGAGGTTGAGTGCCTACTTGCAATGGCTGATGCGTGTATCTCCCGACCTTACCGGGCTGAAGAAGCGACTCTCAACGTGGTCCATTCCACAACGACAATCAGCAGTCCGGCTCATGCTGCTTGTTGCGAATGCGGACAACCGGATAGACCCGGCCGAGGTGAAGATTCTCACGAGAATATACAAGCTCCTTGAGCTTGATCCGGACACTCTCTTCTCGGACCTCCACGCTGCGCAAACACGACCGGACGAATTGCCCGCGACAATTCTCCAGCCTGATACTGAATCGTCAGGTCGCTCGATTCCAAAACCGTCAGTTGTATCAAAGTCAGGCCGGCCATCCGGCGTTGCCCTCAGTGTTGAGGCAATCGAGCGGACGTTACGGGAAACTCACCAGGTTCAACAACTGCTTGCGTCTGTGTTCGTCGAAGAGGAAGTGGACCGTGTCAGTATGCCTGCTCCAGCGCGTACATCCGCAGAAAGAAAATCAGTGCTCGGACTGGACCCGACACATTCATCACTTCTTACCCGACTTCTCATGAAATCTGATTGGTCAAGAGATGATCTCGAATCACTATGTTCAGAGTATCATGTGTTGCCGGATGGCGCAATCGAGACCATCAACACAGCTGCCATCGAGAAACATGGGGATTTGTTGTTTGACTTGAGTGACTCGCTTCAACTCAACCAGGATATTGCAAAGGAGGTACATGCATGAGCGACCCGGTACGCGTTAGGCCCAAAGATCGGGACGCAATTCTCCAGTCCATTCGAGCAGGTGTCGTTCCTCGGACCGGCCTCCATCACATACAGGTCGGACGTGCGCAAGAAATCCAATCACTGATGAAAGACCTTGAATCAGTCAGTGACGGTGGCTCTTCTATTCGCTTTGTCATCGGAGACTATGGCGCCGGTAAAACCTTTTTTCTTCACCTTATTCGCACAGTTGCGTTTGAAAAGGGTTTCGTTACCGCACATGCCGACCTCACTCCGGACCGTCGTATCCATGCAACGGGAGGACAATCCCGGAATCTCTACGCTGAGCTGATGCGCAATCTTGCAACTCGTACGAAACCCGAAGGTGGCGCTCTTGCAGCCGTGGTAGAGAGATTCGTGACATCTGCACTTACTGAAGCGAGAGAACAATCAAAGCCAGTGGAGTCGGTGATACAAGATCGCCTGCAACAACTCTCTGAAATGGTCGGCGGATACGACTTCGCTCAGGTGATCTCACTTTATTGGAAAGGCCACGATTCGGGAAATGACCAACTGAAATCGGACGCCGTCCGGTGGCTTCGAGCAGAGTTCTCCACGAAAACGGACGCACGCAATGCTCTTGGTGTTCGCACGATCATCGATGACGCGAACATCTATGATCAGCTCAAGCTCATGGCTCGTTTTGTTCGCCTTTCCGGGTACGCAGGCTTTCTGGTCGGCCTCGACGAACTCGTAAACCTCTATAAAATGGCAAACACGCAGGCCCGCAATGCAAACTATGAGCAGATTCTCAGAATCCTCAACGACTGCCTGCAAGGTGTCGCAGTCGGACTCGGTATTGTTCTCTGTGGTACCCCCGATTTTCTGATGGATACGCGTAGAGGTCTCTTCAGTTATCAGGCACTCCAATCTCGTCTCGCCGAGAACACATTTGCTAATGCCGCAGGTGTTCAGGATTTTACCGGGCCTGTTATTCGTCTCGCAAGCTTGACGCAGGAGGATTTGTATGTCTTGCTGATGAAGCTCCGGCTTGTCTATGCAACAAGTGACCCCGCGAAATTCCTTGTTCCCGACGAAGCGCTCAAGGCCTTCATGGACCATTGTTCAAAGAAGATCGGTGACGCGTACTTTCGCACACCACGCAACACAATACGGGCATTCATTGATCTGCTCGCAGTCCTCGAACAGAACGGGCAGCTCTCATG
Source organism: Bacteroidota bacterium (assembly GCA_019637975.1). Lineage (NCBI taxonomy): Bacteria > Pseudomonadati > Bacteroidota > Bacteroidota bacterium. The sequence goes on from JAHBUR010000015.1 coordinate 4,360, forward strand.
GCAGAACCTGATCGAAAGCGTGAATGTCGATGCTGACACCGGAGCGGAGCAGTTGAGCGGGCTTGACGACGAAATCCCTGATGTTCTCCCGACTTTGGGTAGCGTACCGAAAGAATCCGGCAATGACGAGCTCAGCAAATTCCAACTCTGACAACATAGACCAGGCTACGGAGTCCAAGGCTTTTCTGTTGTTGCATGAAAAGGTGCAGCGATGGATCTGGCAGCAGGGGTGGGATGAATTGCGCGATGCCCAAGAGGAAGCTATTGAGCCCATCCTCGGCGGCCAAACCGATGTCATCATTTCCGCAGCAACGGCATCCGGCAAAACCGAGGCAGCGTTTCTCCCCATCTGTTCTTCTCTAATTGATTCTACTGACGAGAGTGTTCAGGCCATCTACATCAGTCCGCTAAAGGCCCTGATTAACGACCAACACGATCGACTGTCCGGATTTTGTGAACACCTTGAGATACCTGTCTCTGCATGGCATGGCGACATTGCACAATCGCGCAAGGAGAAAGTGATCAACAATCCATCCGGCATTCTCCTGATCACACCTGAATCCCTTGAAGCACTCTTTGTCAACAGGGGACCGACCATCCAGACTGTCTTCAAAGGACTCAAGTATGTCGTCGTGGATGAGCTTCATTCTTTCATCGGCATGGAGCGTGGCAGGCAGCTACAGTCCCTGCTTGCCCGGCTCGATCTGTGCACAAAGCGGCACATACCCCGAATTGCATTGAGTGCAACTCTCGGCGATATGAAACTCGCGGCAGACTTTCTCCGTTCGCCGGGTGATTTCCCGTGCAAACTCATCAGTTCGACGCGCAACCGGCAGGAGGTTCAACTCCAGGTGAGGGGTTACCGCGTCGAGCGGCCAGTCATTCCTGTCGTTCATGATGACGAGCTCACCGGGCACGAAGAGGACATACCTGAAGATGGCAGCACAATTGAAATTGCACACCACTTGTTTCGCACGCTGCGAGGACAAACAAACCTTGCGTTTGCTAACCGCCGTGCAGATGTCGAGGTCTACGCCGATCTCTTGCGCCGACTGTGCGAGGATTCAGCAGTCCCAAATGAGTTCTGGCCACATCATGGGAGTCTCTCGAAGGATCTACGCGAGGACGTAGAGCGCATGCTCAAAGAGCGAACACAACCAACAACCGCCGTATGCACAACGACATTGGAAATGGGAATCGATATCGGCTCTGTCAGCAGCATTGCCCAAATCGGTCCGCCACCAACCGTCGCCAGCTTGCGTCAACGTCTGGGACGATCCGGGCGTCGCGGACAACCGGCAATCATGCGGGTCTATATTCAAGAGGATGCGATTGACCAGCACACTCCACTGGAGGATCTACTGCGTACCAATCTTGTGCAGTCGATTGCAATGGTGAATCTTCTGATTCGCGGATGGTGCGAGCCTCCGATTACAGGGCGACTGCATCTGTCGACGCTCGTTCAGCAAGTCTTGTCGTTGATTGCTCAGTACGGTGGCATCAATGCAAGCAATGCATGGAGGGTTCTGTGCGAGCGTGGCCCATTCAAAGACATCAATCGACAGATGTTTGCCGAGTTTCTAAGAAGTCTGGGCAAGAACGACCTCATCACCCAGGCAAGTGATGGCACGCTCATTCTTGGAATGGCGGGTGAGAGAATGGTGAACCACTATAGCTTCTACGCCGCGTTTTCGACAGCGGAAGAGTACACTATCGTTCACGGTAGCAAACGGCTCGGTTCACTACCGGTCAACTATCCTCTCTTCGATGGAGCCTACCTGATCTTTGCGGGCAAACGTTGGAAGGTGATAAGCGTTGACGAGGAGCGACGACTCGTCGAGGTGAAGCCTTCACGTGGGGGGCGACCTCCAAAGTTCAGTGGGTCAATTGGTCTGATGCACGATGCCGTGGTGCAGGAGATGAAGGCTGTCTATCTCGGTGCCGGTATGCCCATCTTTCTTAACACCACCGGCCGTGAACTGCTGAGGGAAGGTCGCGACAGCTTCCGCCGATTCGAGTTGGACAAACGCTGGCTCCTTCCCTTAGGAAATGACATACTGATCTTCCTTTGGAAAGGAAGTCTCGTCATGAATACTGTGGCGGCGCTACTCCTTTCAGGTGGATTCAAGGTCTCGCAAGAAGGAGTCGCTCTTCATGTCTCTGATGCTTCGGAAGATGATATCCGGGCCTTCCTCGAATCGAAGGTTGCCGTTGAGCCTCCTTCTCCTGTTGAGCTTGCCGGCTATGTGGCCAACAAGATCACGGAGAAGCATGATCGGTTCTTAAGCGAGGAGCTGCTGAAAGCGGAATATGGGGCGAGGTATTTTGATGTTATATCGACTTACCAAGTTGTTCGGACACTGGTAAATGGAGAAAATAAATGACTGGCCTCTCTTTTCCGATTGCCACCCAATCAAGGATTGCTAATCTGTTTCAAAGGCTTATTGCAGGAATTCAGCCTACTTCTGGAGAGACATCCTCCGCAAGAGGTCACGCAGCAAGGATCAAAACAAGAATTGAATCCTCTTTCAATTTGAAGAAATCTATGATTGCTGGAAGCTTTGCGCGGCAGACGTACATACGCGGTTACAGCGACATTGACATGTTTATGTTGTTGTCTCGTGATGAAGCCCGACGTGGCGGCAGCTACATGTCCTCAGATACAGTGCTATCAAACTTGAAGGCAGAACTTCAACAGCGGTTTCCTGCAACGAATATTTACCGTGACGTTCACGCAATCGTCGTGTTCTTTTCATCGAGTGGTATCAGTGTTGACGTAGTGCCTGTTATCTTTGAAGGGTGGATACCGATGAGACCTAGATATCTGATGCCAGACGGCTCCGGTTGGTGGATGAAGACCAGTCCACCAACTCACAATGCTTACCTCGTAAAAGCAAATGAGAAAAGCGCCGGCAAGCTTCGAAAGACGGCTCAACTGATCAAGTTTTGGAGGTTGTGCAGAACCCCGCAGGTTCCTCTCTCCTCGTTTCATATAGAGATGCTGCTGGCCGCGAACGCAGTGTGCGTTGGTGTAAAAAGCTACGCTCAATGTATCACTGAGACGCTTCAGCTTCTGGCAGAAAGGCAATGCCAGGGTCTGCGTGATCCTCTCGGAATTTCAGGAAACATCGGTGCGACGAGGAGTGACAGCCAAAGAGAATCTGCCCTCAATTCTGTTATCTACTCACGCGATCAAGCAAAGGCGGCCTTGTCCGCGGCCAAAGAGGGGGACCTTGAAGAGGCAAAGCGACACTGGAACATCGTGTTCAACGATAAGTTCCCCCGTAGATACGGGATTGGGTGACTTCCATGGAAGGTAATATCAACCAAGAGTCAGGCCTTGCAACTCGGCAAAACTTGCCTGAGCAAATATGTTTACTTGCGGCTTCAAGCAGTGTCTACAGCAAAGCAAAGAGAATTCTTGGCGTGCAGTTCACGCTCACGATAATGGGTGCCGTTGTCTGGTCCATCCTTGTCGAGTCAAAACCTAACCTCAAGGTGTGGCTGGTTTTCTATGCCTTCGCTGTCGCATTACTGGATGCGCTCTATCTTGAAAAGCAGCAGACTCGTCTCAAGGTCAAAGGGCGAGTTGTTGGTGGGATTCGAGTCTTAGGAGAAGATTCAAGTCGTGGGTGTGGATCACGCTCATTGGAGTGACCGTTTTCGTGCTTAGCATTGCCATTGCGAGCGGAATGACTGTGGAAGGATTTATCCTGACAGTTGTAGCTCCGTTGACACCGGCAATCCTATGGGGTGTCCGTGAAATCCAGAAGCAGAGTGAAGCGTCAAGAAACTTGGATCATCTGTTGAAGAATATTGAGGTCCTTTGGGAGAAGGCCCTGAATGGATCGATTTCAGATCAAGATGTTCGACTGCAATCTGTTGTGATTCAGGATAGAGTATTCGACTACCGGTCAAAGAACCCACTTGTATTCAATTGGGTGTACAATCTGTTTCGTGATAGACAACAGATGAGCATGAGGAGGAAAGCCGATGGACTTGTTGTCGAGGTCAAAGACAAAGCGAAGATAAAGTCGTGATTGCCTGTGAATCCAAAGCGTGTTAGCAGAATGATATCCAATCAACAGCCCCTTTCTGCATCGTCTATCTATTCGTTGTTCCGCCCCAGCAAGTGCGATCGGCGGGTTTACCTTGATGCACACGGAGTGGTGGGGCGAGAGAAGAGTGAATTCGAAAAACTCATCGAAGAGCTGGGCCAGCGGCATGAACGCAATCATCTTGCCACATTTCCGAACCATTTGGATCTTTCCGATGGCAGTCTCGAAGAACGGATTCTCAAAACACATGAAGCTGTGTCCAAAGGTGTTCAGATAATTTACCAGGGTGTGCTTCGCTCTCATCTCGCCCCGGGTGGAGTAGAAGTAATTGGCATTCCCGACTTTCTCATAGCTGATGGCGAGACCTATAAGATCCGTGAATGCAAACTATCTCGCCACGCGGATGAGGATAGTCACCCGGAGATTCTTCGACAAGTTGAGTTGTATGGGTGGCTCTTCGAAGAGACTTTTCACAGGAAGCCTTCATGTCTTGAGGTTTATCTTGGCGATGAAACACTGAAGAAACTTGAGTATACAGTAGGGAGCAAGGCACTCGAGACACTTTCCCACATTCAACGCCTCTCTTCTCAATCGGAGGAACCGTATTCTCCAGTGGGGTGGTCCAAGTGCAGTCAGTGTCAATACAAGGATCGATGCTGGGACATTGCGAAGGCTTCTCAGGATGTGGCTACCGTATATGAACTTGACCAAAGCACTGCTCTTGCACTCCGGCAATCAGGGGTGCTGAGTATAGGTGACCTGTTGAATCGCTTTGATGAACACTCTCTCAGCGAACTGAAGAAGCCACGCGGCGACAAAATGGTACGTGTAGGAGGATCAGCCGCGAGAATCCTCCTCCAGGCAGGAGCACTGAGAAGCACAATCAGGAAAAGCTCATTGCTCCCCTTGCATTGCCCCCAAAGCTGCCAACATGGTGATGTTGAGGCCTTGAGGTCTACCTCACAATTCAGCGAGCTAGACAAAGTGTATTTGTGGGGAACTCAGGTTTTTGGACGGAAGCCTGGAGAGTTCAAACCTGCTCTGGCAACGTTTGGTGTCGACGGCGACAAGGAAGGTTGGTGCACGTTTTTGGAAAACTCGGAGTCCATCTTCAAGGCATACGGAGACATCCCGTTCCTTCACTATACCCACTACGAAACCACTAAACTCCACACTTACATCAACCGCCACGGTGATCCGAACAAGATCGCAGTCAGAGTGCTGAAGAACTGTGTTGACCTCTTCAAGATCATAAAGGAGGCACTCGTTCTGCCGGAGCATAGCTACAGCCTGAAAGCTCTTGAGAAGAGAGCCGGATTCGAGCGGACGATGGATGAATTCGGAGGAAACTGGTCCATCGTTCAATATGTGCGAGCTGTAGAGACACGAGACGAGAACCAGCGAAAACAAATCATGAATGATATTCTAAGATATAACCAGGAAGATTTGCAGGCTACCTGGACGGTTCTGGAATGGCTCAGAAAGACATACCGCCTATGATTTTCCGACCCTCGACCTTGATGGCTGAATTCAATTTGAACCTTGGAGGAACAAATGGCAGAAGTGAATAAGTTTGATGTGAAACGGGAGGTCGACGAATTGAGAAACCAACTAGCCCTCTCGCGGAGGATTGGTTTTTTCTTGGGTGCCGGGGCTTCGATGTCACTCGGCATCCCTGGAATTGCATCGCTAACAACGATGATTCAGGGTGCAATGGATGCTGAACGCAAGAAGGTGTTGGAGAAGATCATTGGCACTCTGAAGACAGCAGACGGAAAAGCTGAGCCGAACGTTGAGGATATCCTCAATCAGGTGCGGCTGATCAGGCAACTCACAAAAGACTCAAAAGACCGGAAATACGAGGAGATTTGTGGGCAAGAGGCTAAGGACATTGATAGTGCAATTTGCGGCAAGATCTACGAGATCATTCTGGCAAAAGAAAAAGGAGCCGACCTTCAATTCACGGAAAAGCTAATGGTATGGCTCAACTGGTTGAACAAAAACCATACGAAAGAGATTTTCACAACGAACTACGATCTGATCTTTGAGAGATCACTTGAGAATCTTCAAATCCCATATTTCGACGGGTTCGTTGGCGGAAATGAACCGTTCTTCATGGCAGAAACCGTTGAACCTGAAAACAAACTTGTATTTCCTCCGATAGCCTGGTTGAGGTTGTGGAAGTTGCATGGATCCTTAGGATGGTTCTGGAAGGTAGGGAAGGATGGTTATTCCAACCGCGTGGTGAGAATGGGTATGATGACGAGGCCTAGTGAGGGTTTTGGAGAACTGGTGATCTATCCATCCAAAGACAAGTACGAGTCGTCAAGAAAGCAACCCTTCATTGCCTACTTTGACAGAATGAAGACCTACTTACTAGAAGAGGAGTGTCAGTTCATAGTTAGTGGATATTCTTTCTCGGATGACCATGTGAATGCTATCTTATTCAATGGCTTGAAGGAAAACAATCGGCTTCACATCAGTGCTTTTGTATACAACGACGATCGCGTGGACCATCTACTGAAACTTGTAGGGCCGTTCCCCAACCTTTCCGTGTATGGGCCAACAAAAGCACTCATCGGTGCTGAGAGTGGCGAATGGCATACTCCGTCAGCCGACTCAGACCTCAAGGACTATTGGGACGAAGCTGGTAAGAAGATGACAATCTGTGGATTCAAAGAACTAGTTCAATTTCTGGTTACTAGCTCTGGAAGAACCGAAAAAGTGGAAAAAGAGATTAGGACGCGACATGCAGATTGATCCCACATATCTTGGAACAGTCATTAACGTCAGCAGCAACGCTGTTGAGGTTGAGATCTCCACTGAGATTCCATCTACGGCTCCGATCATCTCAGGACGAGTCCATCGAATAGGACAACTTGGGACTCTAGTTAAACTCCCTATTGGCCATTTGACATTGTATGGGATAGTCAGCTCGGTCAGCAACTCACCAGTCTCGGCCGGACCCGTTATCGTTGGCCCGGACACAGGTCGACGATTCATTCAAGTTCAACTCCTTGGAGAACAACTTGGGGGAGAGAAGTTCATCAAGGGTGTGGGAACGTATCCTACGATAAACGACGAAGTACACTTAGTCACTGAAAACGATCTCAAGCTGGTGTACGGCGGCTGGGAAGACGGTTATGTTGAGATCGGCAAACACTCTTCTTCTTCCCATCTACCCGTTTTTGTCGACTTGAAGAATCTCGTTCTTCGGCACACAGCAGTGCTTGGTTCGACTGGCAGTGGGAAATCTAACGCTACCGCTGGCCTTGTGAAATCAATCCTCAGAGACTATAGAGGATCCAGAATAATTCTCGTTGACCCCCACGGCGAATATGCCACAGCCTTCAGCGATAGTGCAAACGTTTTTCGTATTGATGATGAAGAGAATCCACTATACATTCCCTTTTGGGCAATGACTTTCGATGAGCTCGCGTTCTTTTTAGTTGGGCGTAAGCCCGGTGAAGAAAAACCGGAGGACAAGAGACTACGCGAACAAATTCTTGACCTTAAAAAGGCCAACGCGTCGAAGCTAACGGCAGGGGTTGTTGACCAAAACCTAATCACATCTGATTCTCCTGTCCCGTTTGACATCAGGCAAATGTGGTACACGTTTGACCGTGAAGTAAACGCCACATACAACAATGCCAGTCAACAAGATCAGACAACAGAAGCACTGAGAGAAGAAGGGAATGCATTAGAGTTAAAGCGAGCGACGTTTGAGCCATATTCCATTGGTGCAGCGGCTCCATTCAAGTCCAAGAATCAGACTATGTATCCGTACATAGGCAAGATCTACTCTCGACTTCGAGATTCACGGTTTGATTTTATGTTTCACCCTGGCGATTATTATGATGGCACGAAACAGGACATTGATTCTCTACTAAAGGGATGGATCGACAGTGAAAGACGACTGACGATTCTCGACTTGAGTGGTGTGCCTTTTGAACTCATCGACATCTCAGTTGGACTGATAACAAGGATGGTCTTTGATAGTATGTACTGGGGAAGATATGAAGCATATACTGGTAAAGGAAGGCCCCTGCTCATGGTGTTCGAGGAGGCTCATTCCTATTTGCCAAAGACAGAATCTGCTTCTCATGTCTCCGGCTTTGCAAGAAAAGCTGTGGAGAAGGTCTTCAAAGAGGGACGGAAGTTCGGTGTCGGAGCTATGATCGTTAGCCAACGACCGTCTGAAGTGTCTGATACTATTCTATCACAAGTTGGAACATTTGTCGCTCTTAGGCTCACTAACAGTACAGACAAAGCTCAGGTTCAGGCCGCTTCTCCGAACAACTTAACAAGTTTGATGGAGCTCTTGCCCTCCTTGAGGATTGGTGAAGCAATTGTAGTGGGAGAAGGAATTCAAATACCTACTCGAGTGAGAATCGCCTTGGTTACTCCGAGGCCGGATAGCAACGATCCGGATGTCGTTGGCAGTTGGAAGAAAAACTTTGAGCAGAAGGAAGACCATTACAAGCGGATAGTTACCGACTGGAGAGAGCAGAAAAAACCAACAAGGAACAAATGAAATGGAACGCATTGGCGTTGATTCATCACATATTTCGGCCGTTGGATATGACTCGGACAATGGAACTCTCGAGATACAGTTCAAGAATGGCACAGTCTATCAATATTTCGACGTTCCCTCTTACGAGTACGATGGTCTCATGGCGGCTGAATCCAAGGGTGAGTACGCAAATCAGAACATATACAAACGATACCGATTCAACCGCATCGCCTGAAAGGTTGCCAGGGAACTAAATGATATTCCTCCACACCGCCGATCTCCAAATCGGCATGACCGCTTCGAGTGTAGGCAAGCTCGCCAAACAACTCCAGGAAGCCCGGGTTGAATCACTCCGGACAATTCTGCGTCTTGGCTTGGAGAAACAAGTCAACTTCGTGGTGATCGCCGGTGATATGTTTGAGACCAACCAGGTCTCAAAGAAGTACATCCATCGAGTTGCCCGTGTTCTCGAAGAGGCAAGGCCGTTGCGGGTTTTCATCTTGCCTGGCAATCACGATTACTTTGGTCCGAACTCTGTGTATCAAACTGAGGAGTTCTCAAAGCTAAGTCAGCACATCACCATTTTCAGGGAACGCAAACCCTCCGTTGTTCCAGACCTTGACCTCACGTTGTATCCAAGTCCATGCTTCGAAACACGCTCCAACGAATCGCCGGCAAAATGGGTCAGCAAACAACCGGGTACAAAGTATCATGTCGCTATCCTGCATGGCTCGATTCCATCAGTCATCGGTCGCACCTCTGAAGAAGACGAGTACTTCCCGATGTCGGCCGATGAGTTGAAGAATCTCGGGATGGACTACATCGCCCTCGGCCATTGGCATTCGCTTTATCCTGATCCCACAACAACCCCTGATTCTCCATTCTACTATTCGGGAACGCCTGAGCCAACTGGGTTTGGCGAGCGGATGAGTGGGCATGCTATCCTCGTGGAGTTGTCGGAAAAAGGGAGACAGGTCACGGCCTTTCCAACGGCACAACACGGGTATGTCGATGTTGACATCGAAGTGAAAACCGTTCAAGACATCGAAGCTGTCAGAACAAAGTTGGCCGGGCTGCGAAAGCCAGAGATGATACTTTTGAGGTTGCAACCTAAAGGAGTTGTCTCGATTGCAGTCCGGGAAGCCCTCGATACATTGGTTGCCGATTTTCAATCCAGAGTGGCGTACATTCGCTGCGAGGACAAAGGCCTGATGCTTGAACCCGACGAGACAGACCTGAATCAATTCACCAGGAGTGGTATTGCGGCAACCTCCTTCTCTCTTTTGAAGAAGGAGCGAGACCAGGCATCGCCTTCTGATCGACCAAAGTACGAGCGTGCAATTGCCCTTGCCTACAAGGCCTTCAAAGGAACTCTTGACTGATGTATCTGAAGAGCGTCTCCATAAGGAACTTCAAGACTATCCTGAACCTGGACATTGACTTCAGTGAAGGGCTGAATGTGATCTTTGGGTTAAATGAAGCGGGCAAGTCAACGTTTCTCGAAGCGCTGACTGCTGTCTTCTTTATAAATGCGGACTCTGCCAGCCGTGATGTTGGCAAATTCCGGCCATGGGGAACAGAGGCTGACCCTTATGTCGAAGTCAAGTTTCTTGCAGGTGGAAACGAATACAAACTTGAGAAGGAATTCCTGGGTTCACGTCGTGCCCGACTATCCTGTTCTGCAATCCGTCTCGACTCGACCAACAAAGATAAGATCAATGAAGAACTGGCGAAGCTTCTTCCTCTTGGAGTAGGGAGCGAGGATGCACACAAGCGGACATTCTGGATTGCCCAACGAGAACTGGAAGACACGATAGAGTTGCTTCATGCAGAAGCTGATATCCGTACGGCCCTGCAAAGTACGATCATGAAAGCCGATGGGGATATCGAAGCGATCAAAACTTCCATTGAAGTAAGAAGGAAAGCAATTGGAGTTGGATGGGGACGTCCTGCGACATATCCTGGTCCTCTTGAGCTTTCCCGAAGGGAGGCTGAGCGACTTGAAGCAGAGGCAAAAGAACTGAGAACCAGACTCACCTCGCTCGATACTGACATCCAGCGGCACAAGCATCTCACGGTGCAAGCGTCCACATTGGAAAACGAAATCAAAGAGGATGGGGATGTTCTCGCTGCAATCGAGAAGTACAACGCCGCAAGAAAACTGAAGGAATCCACTGATGCAGCTCTTGATACGATTCAGGAAGAGATCGATTCCCACCAACACGACGAAGCCAGACTATTGGCCCTGCGGAAGACGATTGCCGACCTGGTAGAGCGACAAGGAATACTCGATAGGCTGCTGACAAAAGCTCAATCGGCTGAAGAAGTGAATCGTCTGAGATCTCAATTGCAGGAAGACGATGCGCTTCTTGAAACCATCACCAACCTGGAAACAAAGATTGGTTTGTTGCAGCAAAAACAAGCAGCCGAGCAGCTGGTCCCGAAGGCTGATGTTGATAATGCCCGTGCCCTTGAAAAGTCGATCGCAACCAAGCAAGCGGAACTCAGAGCGGCACAGCTTTCTGTGGAGGCAAAGGGCCTTCGGGACGTGCAGCTCAACATCGCTGAGGACACGGCGCCCGAGCATACAGAGGCACTCAAAAAGGATGAGACCAAAGAATTCCGGGCAAATGAGAGAATAAGTCTAACCCTTCCGGATGCAATACAATTGATGATCACCTCCGGCGTGACAAGTGCTGTAACCCTTCATAAAGAATTGCAGGAATCAGAAAGCTCATTGAACGATCTCCTCACCCGACATACAGCAGTGTCCGCAACGCAGCTTGCTGAAAAACATGAGGCGCAACGAAAGCTTCAATCCGACGTGAATGCCCTTCAGACTGAAAAGCGTGGAGCTCTTCGAGGCAGAACAAAGGAGGACGTCCAGAACTCAGTGACCTCTCTGAGAAAGGAAGTTCAAGAGAAAGGTGCACAGGATCGAGGCTCTACATCCCGTGAGCCCGTTGATGATCTTCGTCGTCAAAGGGACCAGGTTGTTGTGGATGTTGCAGCGGCGCGTGCGGAGGTCGTTCAGCTTGACTCAAATGCAAAGAGATTCATCGAACGGCATGGCTCTGTGGAAGCCGCCCACCAAAAGAGAAAAGAGATTGCCCGTGAAGCAAGCAAGGCAGAGGCTGCTTTTGAGGAGACGCCGAAAATGGAGTTATCCGACGACCAAGTATTCTTGAAAAAACAGCGACTCGAAAAGAACAAAGCATCTCTTGATAAAGCGAGAGCAGACTTGCTCAGACTCTCCGGGGCTTTGCAGGCGACCTCAGTCTCGTCAGACGCAGTGCGTCTTAAGGAAGCAGAACTGCAAGAGACGAGAGCCGCGTACCAAACCAACCTGCTTGAATATGAAGCATATCAAATTCTCGAGAAGACTCTTGAGAAAGCGGAGATCGAGGTTTCCCGGCACCTGAGCGAGCCCATAAAAAACATTCTGTCAGTGACGCTCCCACGTCTAACGTCGGGTCGATATTCACAGGTGAACTTGGATGACACGCTTGAGGTCCAATCCATCAGGTACAACGCCCTCGACGTTGATCCGGCTGATCTTAGCACAGGAGCAAAAGGCCAGCTCGCGCTCGCGCTAAGACTCGCATTGGTTGATCATCTCTCAGGCAAAGAACGACAAATGATCGTGCTCGACGATGCGTTGGTGAACTTCGATGGTGATCGTCTTGCGGAGGCAAAGCGGCTGTTTGTGGAGGTCGCGGCCCGTCATCAGATCCTTTATCTTACCTGTCATTCTGAGACTGCAGATATACCCGGGTCAGTTCTCCACCATCTCTGATATTTTCGATGGTTATTGGGGTGGTGTCATGCCTGTGTGCACCGTCCGGTTCTGTGCTTGCTTCTTCCTAGTTGGCCTTCCTCTGGTGAAATCAAGGTTCCTTTTCTGCTTGTTTTGGTCTCAGAATAGAGTATATTGGTTCTAATACAAGGCATATAATAATCATTTGCCTTGAAATCGAACCATTTCGGACAGCCATGGACAAGCTAGTTAAGTTCTTTGAGAGCCATCAGGGCTATGCCCGAATGGCGGATATGAAAGCAGCAGGGATCCATACCCGTGAGATTGCACGCGCGCTCTCGGATGGGGCCATCGACAAAGTAAAGCCCGGCCTGTATAAGCTGACACAGTACAAGTGGGACTCACGGAGTACACTTGTTGATGTCTGCCACGCAAACAAAGCGGCTGTCATCTGTCTCTCATCCGCCCTGGAATTTCACACCCTCACGACGCTGAACCCATCCGAAATAACAGTGGCCGTACCTCACAACACAGATCGTTTCATGCTTCGCTATCCACCTATTCGTGTGTTCTATTTTCCGGACACTTTCTATACACCCGGAATAGAGAAGATCAATGCAAAAGCCGGCACAATCAGAATCTACAATCGCGAAAAAACCATCTGCGATATGTTCCGCTACAGAAACAAACTTGGCCTTGATCTTGCGCTTGAAGCACTGCGGGCATATCTCAAGCTCAAGGAAGCCAACATCAAAAAACTGGGAGAGTATGCGGCGATCTGTCATGTGAAGACGGTGATGATCCCCTATATGAAAGCAATTGCCGGGTGAAGAAGACCGAAGAGGGAGCGAGGGGCAAAGAGATCAAGAATCTTGGAGCTTCAGTCAAAGCCCGGCTCCTGAACATTGCTAAACAGACAAACCGTGATTTCAATGCTGTGCTGCTGCAGTACTTTCAGGAACGGTTCCTCTACCGACTGTCCATCTCTCCGTACAGATCTACGTTCATACTCAAAGGTGCACTGTTGCTGCTCGCGCATCAAATGTCACGTCTCCGCCCCACCAGGGATATTGACTTCCTCGGGCAGGGAATGTCGAATGATCCCGAGAGTGTTCAGAAGATTGTCCGGGAGATAGCACGTATTGAATCAAACGATGCTGTGGGATTTAACGCAGATACCGTGAGCGTCGAGCGAATAACCGACGATGCAGAGTACAATGGTGTGCGGGTAAAACTTGAAGCAACACTGGATGGTGCGCGAAACGTCATCCAACTTGATGTTGGTTTCGGAGACAAGATCGTTGCAGGTCCAATCCAGATGGATTTTCCGGTGTTACTGGACATGCCAACGCCAACCCTTCAGGTGTATTCGATTGAATCCTCCATAGCCGAGAAATTTCAGGCGCTCGTAAAGCTGAACATCATTTCCAGTCGCATGAAAGACATCTATGATATTCTCTTTCATGCGTGGGTGGGGTCGTTCAGACTCAATGTTCTGACGGAAGCCCTGAGAACGACATTTTCGCAAAGAGAAACCGTTATAGAAGACAGGTCGGCAGTCTTTAGCGAAGAATTCAAGAATGACAAGGAAAAGCAAAGACAATGGAGTGCCTTTCTCCTCAGAAACCGCCTTGATTCATTTGAACACTTTCCTGAAGCCGTCAATCGGCTCGAGGGATTCCTTGAGCCTGCTTGTGATCTTCAAGTAAAGCTTGGCGAGGCCATTTGGGACAGCAAATTGTGGAAGTGGAAAAAGTCTGATGACATCAACCTGAGATGAGAACATGCCAAACCGCGGAGGATCCGGCACAATCGCCGGAATAGAATTTCAGCTTTGGTTCACCGCAACGAAGCTGGCGGATGCGTTCTTCGACGAGAGTTTGAGCGTCCATCCCGAAGCGGATGTTATTGACATCCCCGAAGGACTCGCCAAGGAGAAGATTATCCTTAAAGAACAGTTGGTGTACGTAAACGATCTCGTGACTACAAAGGACTACAAGGTCACCCACTACAATCTCAAATATGTAGGGCCTGATGTTGCCACTTGGACGGTGAATGCACTCCTTCGCGAAAAGGTTCTACACGATTTTCTTGTTCAGCACAAGCGCACTCCCGATGCTCGGCTTATTTTCGTGAGTCAATCCCCGTGTCCGCTGTTCCAGCAGGTGTTTCACAGAGCAGCGAATGCTAGGTCTGTAACTGAAATCAAACAAAAACTGGGCAGCGAAAAGAACCGGAATGCTTTGGCTTCGGTCAAATTGAAAAGTACCGGCCGAAAACGTTGCCTTTGTCACCAGCTTGGATATTCGAGAAATGTCTGAAGCCCTTCTACCCGTCGGCCAACCGGCAAAGAGACAAACAGGACTTCCTGATTGGTGCTTCAGAGGTCTGGCTTCTTGGCAGCACCAGCGGACGTGTCAAGGACACGGACGCCCTTGAGGAGGTATTCGAAAAGCTCGCGGAGCGGCTCGTAGCTATGAATGCGCAAAGCGATTCCTGACACACCCGGTCCCCTCCGGTCTTTCACCATTTTGGAATTTGTTTTTTGGAGTTTGGAATTTCCACTCCAGTCTTCCGTCCCCAGTCTTCCGTCTCAACCTTAACCTCAATCTTATCCTCAATCTTAACCTCATCCTGACCCCGTCACCCCCCTCACCCCTCACCCCTCCTCGCTCATGCGCCCGCGCATAGGCAAAGCCGTATGTGCTGTTGTATCTTTGTCGCTCCTCAATGCTCCTGAGGAACAAAGAATTTTCACAAGAGGGTATGGCGATTGGTCGCAAGAAGTCGCTTCTTGCAACCGGAGGACGTATGAAAGCTTGACGCACAAAACCACTGGACTTCTCCTTTCTGCAGAAACTTGGTGCACGCATTCGCCACGTCCGGATGTTTCACCGCAACATCACGCAGGAGGACCTCGCCGCGCGGGCACATACCTACCCGTCGCAGATTTCCCGCATTGAGTGCGGCTCGTATCATGGATTGACCATCCTCTCCCTCAAAGCCGTTGCCGATGCACTCGGAACGCACATTGCCGACCTCACGAATCCGCAAACCGGACACTCAGTCGATGACCTTGAACTCCAACGACTCTTTACCCGTGTACAAATGCTGAACGACGAAGAAAAGCAACTCATCGCCGGGACACTTCGTGCAGTACTGGACAATATGCCCGGTCATCAGAAGCCTGTCACGTCAAAAGATCAGTTGCTCTTATTCGCCAAATCACAACCGAACTGATTCACATCTATACCTGCGCACACGCTGCCTGTGCGTATCAACTGTTCATCAACAATAACGCATTCAGGGGAGTAAGCATGGGGGAACTGACACTCATTCTCCATGCCCGAACCCCTCATCGGAGAGCACCCGTCTCTTCGACATGTCAGAAAGCGGATACCACACCTCGCAGCTTCAGGCGAGCCTCTGGTCATTGTCGGCGAGCATGGCACCGGCAAATCCCTCGTCGCTGAACATATTCATGCGCAGAGTCCTTTCGCACGCGACAAACTCGTCACCGTTGATTGCACCCTTCTGGATGATCGTGACCAACTCAACCTGCTGTTTGGCGATCCGTCTTCTGAAAGACGTAGTCCGCTACATCGTCGAAGAATGGTTGTCATCAAGAATCCTCTCAAAGGGTGCGATGGGTTCAAAGACTTGCTCCTCAATGCCCTCAATACAGGAATGGCTTGGAACTTCCGGTCCCGCAGCTATGTGCCAATCGCTGCACGCGTCATCCTGATTCTTGATTCTCACCCGGTCTCACTCCAATTGACAACAACGCTCGATCATCGACTCGCAAAAGCATTGATACAATGTCGTAGTATTACACTTCCTCCTCTGTCAAAACGCAAGGGGGATATTCTGCTGCTTACCAGGCACTTCATCGCAGCGCTTTCTGGCGAAGAGAAAGGGAGAGTATTTCGCGGTGTTGGTTCGTACGGGAACCCGACGAAGGAACTGAGATCACTGTTACTCCATCACCATTGGGAACGCAATATTCTTGAGTTGAAAGCGTTCATTCGACGATTAATCATTGAAAAGCCGGAAGATCTCTTAGACGAGTCAAAACAACAAGCAATGACGGAAGCGCAAATCATGATCGAAGGGGGAAGAGGATTCGATGTGAAGGCGATGGTTGCTCGAATTGAGTCATTACTTGTTGCAGACGCAGTACGACAAAACAAAGGCAAGAAACTCACCACCTCCTATCTGCTTGGTATATCGAGAAGATCGATTCATCGCTATACCAGCAGGAAATAGAATTCTTCTAGGTACCACTGCACGAAAGTATCAAGCATAAGTGCAGGAGGAACGACATACTTGCAGACTCCGTTATCCACAACCTTCGTCAGATGTTTCCATGGGTGACAAGTAAGACTTCTGACTTAAAAAACAAGTGGGCAAATCTGCCCACTTGTTTGCCCCATCAAGTGCCCTAAATTGTCCCCCGTAACACTGGTCAAAATAAATTTTCTCATCAAAGGATTCTTGCGTGATCATCCAGGTAACGGACAATCCAAATTTCACTGAGCACATATTCCCTCTGCTGTCTTGGGCTCCCTTGGTGAGGTCAACCATTCTATACCACGGTTCTCCGAAATCCGTGGCTTGGTGGGATGGCGGCGATGGTAGCCTGCCCCGACTTGTCGGGATGTGTTTACTATTCACTTGTGAAACCGATGGGCGACGACTCTCCATGGACCGGCCTACGACCTCGCAGAGCTGGTCGAGCGGTGAACAAAGAGAAACGACCGCACCTCACTCCTTGCCCTTCGAAATCGACGGCGGGGTGCGGCGGGAAGATTCAATCGAAGGGTTTCAATTTCGGTGCAGATGCAGTCAGTCAGAATTTCGGACACTCTTTTGCGCACCGAAATTGGCGGCGAAAGCACTGGCGATTGAATCGTGCCTTTCGATTTCGGCGTCGTTTCTTTCCCGCCGCTTTCTTTGGACGAGCAAAGAAAGCGGCGCACAGCTTGTTATCAATAACCCCATTTGTCACAATCCGGTTATCAGCAAATGATACCCATTTCCGCCCCCTATAAGGAAATATTTTTCGAGAGCTGCGTGAAAACCATTTTGCATAATCCAGTTATCAAATCCGAAGACGTACACGACAGTGCAGCCACCGCACATGTCCTCCCGCTCGAAGGATCCATTTCGGGAAGCGAAGCGCCCGTCTGCCAAGATGCAACCCATGAGGCGGGCGGGAGGGACGCGGTTATCTGCGACGATCAGCTCCTTGTGATGTTCCTCGAATCCCTTCAGGCAAATACGGCATCCGCCAATACCGTCCGTGCTTATGGTGCAGACATCCGGCGGTTCATGGACTTCACCGCTCTGCGTGGACGCAGAGAGCTTGTCGATCTTCAGTCTTCGGATATCAACCTTTTTCTCAGGCAACTTACACTCGAAGACGCTTCAGCTTCAACCGTTCGGCGGACAAGGGCCGCGCTGAAGAAGTTCTTCCGCTTTCACCTGGAGAACGGAACAATCGCCTCGAATCCCTTTGAAGGGGCACTGCTGGAAGAGGCATTGAGCGACCGGCTCACACTCTCCTCGATTATCAGCATGGCCCTGTATCTTCAACGTCGATCGGCGTCGGAGGGCAATGGGGGAGCCCTCCGGTACCGGCGGGACGAACTCATCCTGTTGCTGATGCTCATCTATGGCATCCGGCAGTATCATGTGCCCGGACTGAAACTCTCGGCAATGAAAAAGGAGGGCCGTTCGGTCCTGCTTGCCGTCTCGGAAGAATGTTCTCTGAGACTCGAAGGCATAGTCCTGACGAAGTTCTATCACTACCTCAGACACCGTGACTCAAAATCCGATATCATCTTCGTTGAGCCCGACACTGGCAAACCGGTCGCAGCACGAACCCTGCATTCATTGATGATCGAGTTGTCATATGCCGTCCGTGTGCAGGTCAACCCGAGAACGCTGCACCACACGTTCCTGCACCTCCATCGCGACCCGGGCGACGCCTCCCAACTCCTCCACAACCTCGCCCAACTCGAGGAGGAGAATTATCAATGAATCCGCGATGTGCGAAATCGTCGGCAGTGTGGAACGGAAAGATTCAATCGAAGGGGTTCAATTTCGGTGCATTTCAAAAATCCTGTCGAATATTATCTACTGCTTCCGCACCGAAATTGATGGCCAAGGCGTTGGCGATTGAATCGTGCGCTACGATTTCGCAGGTTCTCTTTGGTACTTTCTCTTTGAAGAGAAAGTACGAACAAGAACCGAGCCCCGCCTTTGCAGCAATCCGGGCTCAGGGTTCTTTGTTCGCGATTGCAGTTCTTCTCAGTTCGTGTTCCCTTCCTTCACAAACAGACCTCCTCGTCAGCAGCCTGCGCTGTGCGCCCAGTGCCTTCGACTCCTTCCGTACGAACACGGAGATCCGCTACACCCTGGCGAAGCCCGCAACCGTCAGCATCTACATTGCCAGGCGTGATGCAACCGGACAACTGGTTCTCGTCAACACGTTAGCGCGGAACATCTATGAAACTAAAGGTTCGCACGGACACACCTGGCTTGGCGACACTGCCGCCGGCGTCTTCGCGGAAAGTGGCCTCTACATCGCAATCTTGGAAATCGAAAACTCACGCTATGAAACTACCGTCCGCATCTTCCATTTCTAGAACCGTCGACTCACTGCCCGTCGAGAGCAGTCCAGATTTTCGAAATCGGCCGCCATCGCGCAGGAAAGATTCACTCGAAGCGTTTCAATTTCGGTGCAAATACTCTTCGTCGGAACGTTCCACAAAACCGCACGCACCGAAATTGGCGGCCTCTGGGCTGGCGAGTGAATCGTGCGTTCCGATTTCGAAGGGAGTTTCTTTGGTTCTTTCTTTGCTCCCGTCAAAGAAAGAACACACCACTAAGTTGACCGCAGATGTTCTCTTTCTCGCTAAACGTAGTAGTTGCTTTCATAATTCACTCAACGATCCACAATCCAAACAGGAGGTACACCATGCACACCCCACAACCCTTGCGGCCCCTTCTTTCCTTCGTCAGGAAGAGCCCGCTCATACCGGTTTTCACGCTGGCTGTTGCTGCCGTAATCTACGGCTGCTTCAAATCGCAGCCCGTGGAGCCGACCACCGCGCTGAATCCCGGTTCATTTGAATCGACCGGCGAGGATTTTCTCATCAATGCACTTGATGAGATTCATTCCATTGCCGAATGGGCGCAGGCAGTCCCGCCGCGGAGTCCGAAGTTGCCACCGCGTGAACGCAAAGTGTTGTTGTCAAAGGCTTCAGGCGACAGCGTCTATGTGTACGGACAAATCACCGCGGACGGGTTTGGCGCAGTCGTCACCGAACGTCACGCGTACCCCAAAGGACTCCTGCTGATTACCGTGCGGAAGTCGCACGGCGGAAACGGCGGCCGGATCGTCACGGAAACCAAGCGCTTCATCACGTTCGAGAATTTCCAGAACGACATCCCGTCGCAATCCAATCTCACCGAGGTCTACACGATTGCTGACACGATTGTTACACGTGTTCTCCGCAATGGACTTCTGGAAACCTACACCTTCCGGCTCCCGGTTGTGACTCGGACCGTGAATGCCGTAACGGGTGCCGTGACAGTCACGCGTCGGTTTGGCGCCGACGGCTCCATTGTCTCCGAACGAAGGGATGGCACCGGCGCACTCATTCAAACCGCACGCAGTAGCGGACTCGTCGATGGCAGCCTTCTGACACGCACGGAATACCCGGACAGTACCTGGCGTAGCGTTCGCACACTTGGTCAGGCCGATGGCTCGATTCTCCGTGAGATTACCTCAGGGCGTGGACTATGACATACGCTCAGGGGTTCAACGTGCTCGCCGGATGTTGCAGGAGCAAGGCGGGCAGGTGGGTTGCCATTGTTCTGGTATTCGTCCTCCCGGACCAATGCGCCGTTGGACAAACCGTCCCCGACTTCCAGGATGAGTTGGGGGCGGACCCTGAGCAACTGATCGTCGATCGTCATAGTTATCCACAGATCAAAGCAACAACATTCCATAGTCCCGAAATCGTCGGCCAACAAGGCTATCTCTCCCCGGATGAGCGGAGGGATTCCAGACGTGATTTGAAATTTCGGTCGCTTCAACCCGGCATCACTATAGAAAGCCGAAATTTCCCTTCTTCATCCGTCGGCGTATTACCAGGGAAAGCATTACGATTTCGGGACACGTTTTCCGGTATCTATCAAGAATTCTGTCGTACGGGATCCCGCTCCGCGGGACTTTCGTCCATTTCTTTCGTAAAGAAATGGACAACTGGCAATACGTCTGTGCAACAATCGTCACGAACTGAATCAGGCAATGTGCAATTGGATGCGAAACCGATCACAGATTCACTCAGCAGGGTGGAGCAGGGGAAAGACATTGTCTTTTCAGTTTCGCGCACAGACTCTCTCACCCTTCAACTACTTGACATTGAAATCGCACAAGCGGAACTCGAGGCAGCCGCGACCGACTTCTGGCACAGACTCATCCCCGATATTCGGGTCTCTGCGAACTTCGGTGTCCAGCAACTTGCCTTCGTCGATCCGACAACCTTTACGCCCTACAAGCTGCCAAAGGATTCGTACCGGCTCACCCTTTCACTCTCGTTGAGTGATATCTGGAATTCGAAACAACACGAGCAAGCACTCCTTGTCCTCGACAGGCTCCGGATCAAGAAGAGGGAGTTGGAGCAGAAACTCGATACAGACAAACACCGGCTGCTTCGCCATCGTGCAGCGTTGCAGAAAGAACTGGATTTCAGGCTTGAGGAGTTGAGCCTTTTGCAGCAAAGCCTCAAGTACACACAATTACTCTTCGAAGAGGGCAAAGCGGACTTCAATGCCCTTGTCAGAGCAAAACGACAGGTTTTAAACGTTGAGAAATCCATCTCAATGACCAGGACACGGCAAGCAGGTGCAGAGACTGAATAGCACAGGTCTGACCAAAAACCACGCATTGCGAAATCGGCGGCTGTGTGCGGTGGAAGCGATGGTGAGGGTTTATGATTTCGGAGTACGAGATTTCCGACTTGCACCGAAATCATGCGGCAAGCGGTTGGGTGCCATCGCCGCGTTTCAATTCCGGAAGGATTTCTTTACCTCCTTTCTTTCTCGGAAAGAAAGGAGGAGGAGGCACTGTCCATCAAAGTATCACGATGTCTCGCGAGACCGGCTGGAAGCCAAGCTGCGATGTTAATCAGTGTCCCGGAAATCGTTGGCGGGTGGGTCGGCAATCCAAACGAGCTTTGGAATTTCGGTCGCTTTACGGGGAGTCTCACGCGCAAGCCGAAATTCCGTACTTGATCAGCTTGTTCGATCCCGGCTGCAGCGTTACGATTTCCGGAAGTTCTTTTTGGTTCTTTTTCTTCCAAAGAAAAAGAACATAACTAATCGCCGTCTATGACTCTCGACTAATCATCACGTGATCAATGGCGCTACGCAAATCATCGGTAACATCCCCGGACAATATCTCAATCCCTTGCTTGTTGCGGAATCGCAATCGGCGGAGCATTCCGGGTTCATTGTTGTCACGTACAATCGCGATCCTAAACACTACGACCTGTTGTTTCTCAATGGTCGTGCAATCACCCATTGTGCGCGCATGAACAAAGACCTTCGCTTTTTCATCGACCAGCAGGTTGTCACGTCAACATTTCGTGACCATCACAAGGAGAGTTGTGTCTCGCTCTTTACGTGCGACAGTGAGACCGTCAGACGGTTTATTGCCACGTTCCATTCCGAGCCCTGTCTGAAGGTTCATGTGGATACACTCTCGAAGCCGCAGATTCTCGCCTTGGTCAAATCCACGGGGTGCACGCAGGGCATTATCGAGCGGAATGATTTCTCTGACATGCTGCCCGCCATCGAGCTGTATGACATCCATGCGCCCGGGAGATTGCCGGCGTTCAAAGCGGGCATGTCACACGGACGACTCCTTGTCTACGATCTCCTCAAGAACGAGGAAATCCAATCACACAAATTCAGCGGCCGGTCCCTTATTGTGGCTCCGGCAAGTAAGCAAAAGAGGAGAAGGAGGTCTCAGAAGAATCCGCACACCGAACATGAATTCTCAGGCGGCCACATGGCACAAACTACAGGTGCACTACAGGAAAATCCTGCCGAAGCTGTTGAGGCCCTCATCCACGAAATCCTCGGCACGTCAGACCAGCCACCACCATCAATCAGCGATCAACAGGTTCCAGTCTCCGGTCTCCCGTCCCCCGTCGTCACCGAACACTCAACCTCAACCTCATCCTCATCCTCATCCTCATCCTCATCCTCATCCTCATCCTCATCCTCATCCTCATCCTCATCCTTATCCTTAACCTCTCAGGCCAACACCGATGAACCAATCAACTCACAAGAATCAACGGACAACGATGATCCATCCCAATCGCAGTCACGCGAAACTCATGCAAACGAACAGTCGCCAAAACAAGAGGTTCTGTCTCCCGAGGAGATCAAAGAAACCAAACAGACTTTGCAGACTGATTCCACAGATTTCACCCGTGTTCTCGAGCGCCTTCTCCGCTCATTCCGGCAACAGGTCGTTGACCTTGCGCCCCAGCGTGCCGAATCCATCTTCGCGCAGGCGGAAAAGAAGATCAGGGTCTTAAATCCCGAGCTTGATATCCGTTCGCTCGATGATACCAACGCCATCACAGTTCTCGATCTCATCGAAGAGATGGTTAAACAAGCGCCTCTGCTCAAACGGTCAAAGCTCCGGGAAACAGCATCAGACCTTGTTTCCAATCTCTACAACAAACACTACGAACTTCTCGAGCACAACGGGGCCGTCGATGCTGTCGAGCAATGTTACTACCGACTTAAAGGTTCAAAGTGATGATGTACTATTCCATTGTCGGTCTGTTGCGGAATTTGGGGTGCCTGGACTCAGCAGTACTCATACCGCTGTTGCATTGTTTTGTGAAATCGGTGGCTGCGTGCGAAAGGGGCGATTGTGTGGGTTTACGATTTCAGTTGCTTTGCTTTTTAACTGAAATCGTAGGGTATGTGCGGGGGAAACAATCGCTGCGTTCCGATTTCACATGTTCTTTTTGGTACTTTTTCTTCCAAAGAAAAAGTACGAAGCAAACTTCGTGTTCTGAATATGCAGAGGTAACCATAACATGAAATGGTTCCACCACGAATGCGCTGCCAAGCACGACCCCAAACTCCAAACCCTCGGTGACGAGTTCGGCGCCGAAGGGTTGGGCATCTACTGGGGATTGTTGGAAGAAATCGGCCAGCACTCGGACACATTTCATCTGAAAGTTACCGGCATCTCGCGCGAAACCGACACCAACTTCGACGCATTAACGCAGACTTCGGGAACATTAACGCAAAGTTCTGAAAGATTAATGATAAACTGTTTTTCATCTGAACTCGACCTGAAGAGAATCCCTCAACTCTCGGTTCGACTCCTCGCAAAGAATCTCTTCACTTCTCCGCACAAACTCATCAAAGTCCTCGACGTTCTGGCAAAGATCGGCCTCTTCGATTCTGCCAAGTGGTTGAAATACAACGTCCTTTACAGTCCCTCGTTCGAACAACGTGCAGATGACTATACTCGCCGTCTGCAACGCCGGTCCGTGAGTCCCGACAAAGTCGGGAAAGGTACGGACAACGTTCGGACAAACCCTGCCCTGAGCGGAGTCGAAGAGTCCAAACACAGTACGAACACTGTTCGGACAGACTCCGGACAAACTTCGGACATTGTTCTATCAAAAACGGATTTTGTTCGCCCAGATACAGAACAGACAATGAACAGAAGAGAAGAAGATCAGAATAGCATACATGCATGCATGCCAGATGGATATGTGGATAACTCGTGTTATCAGAACTCCGCTGTCGAAGACTCCGATTTCCTGATCGTCCCGACCTCGGAGCAGTTTGAGTTCTACCGGCAAAAACTCCTCTCCGAACTTGTGGCGTGGAACGACGGCCGCAGGAACAAATTCATCTGGCATCCAACGCCTGAGGAACTGAGGAAAATTTTCTTCTCGGGAAGCGAGCAGCACAAGCTCACGTTGTGCTATCAGGCGTACAACCTGAATCATGAGACCATCAACTACCCGGAACTGGTGTTGCGGGCCGTTCGGCTTATGCTCCGTTCGAGCGAACGGAAACGCATCCAGAATCCAATCGGTTGGCTTTGGTCCTGCCTGCACGGCACCGGCGACGGGACAACACCTTGGGTTCAGCTTCTCAGTGCCGATGAGGAAGATTCGGTGAGTCACTACGTACGCGACCTCTCCCGCTCCCGTCATCCACCGTGAGCTAAGCTCTTTGCTGCGCGCTTGCGAAATCAACAGAAGGCGGGTTGGGAACGACGGTTGCGCTTGTAATGGCAGACTTCATTGTCCTTGAAGAGCCCTTACAGTCGTTCGGACTGCTCCTTGAGCCACTTGGCAAGTTGTGCTTTGGTGAGAGTACCGTCGGCAAGAGACATCATCATGGAATACGTCTCTTCTTCGGTGGCGCCGATCTCCCGGCCGTTCATCTGGAGAAAGACATCCATCACCACGAGAGCCACGCGCTTGTTGCCGTCAATGAACGGGTGGTTCTTGCAGAGATGAAATCCATATCCGGCAGCTTTGTCGAAGAGTGTCTTGTGGAGGAACCTCCTGCCCGACGTCATCTTCGGTTGGGCAAGGGCAGAAGCGAGAAGTGCCGGATCCCGGAGACCCGGACGTCCGCCGTACCGCCGGATCAGGTCGGCATGCAGCGCAGTCACCAACTCGTCGGGAATGAACTTCGTTGCCATTATTTGGCGAGCGCCCTGAGGGTATTCCGGAACTTCTTGTTCGTGCGCTCATATGCCTCGGCCCATGCACGAAACTTGGGATTGTACGGTGTGAGCATGACTCCCTCATCGGTCTCGATGAGATGCAGCTCGTCGCCTTCGCTCAGATGGTAGTTGTCCACGACTGTCCGGGGCAGCGTGATTCCCAGGCTGTTCCCGACTCGTCGTACAGATGTGCGTAACATGGCATGCTCCTGATCTTTTTGCACCGGCATTATAACATATGTATTACACAAAATCAACTGAAAGCTCCTGAATCTCAACCTTAACCTTAACCTTAACCTTAACCCGATCCTCAACCTTATGTACTCATACCACAACGCCTCCCGCGTCGCCCACGACTTCCTGAGCCGGATCAAGGATGTCTGCCACAAATACGAAATCGTCGGCTCGTTGCGGCGTCAACGCGATTCCGTGAACGACATCGACATTCTGGTGGTACCACAACTGCATGAGACAACCGACATGTCACTTTTCGCAGAACCTGTGACAATCAACCTTCTTGACCAGCGGTTGGAGAAGCTTGCTGCCGACGGTATGATCAAATGTGAGGTCAATGGCCCACGAATCAAGCGCTTCTATGTTCCTGCACGTCCCAAACAGATCCCCATTGATCTCTACATTGCTACGCCCGAATCATGGCCAACATTGCTCCTTGTGCGCACCGGCAGCCGGAATCACAACATTCGTCTGGCAAAGCGCGCCAGGGAGCTGCATATGATCTTCAAGGCCGATGGCACCGGACTCCTCTCCCCGGGAGGATCACCGCTGAGCGTACGGGACGAAATCGACATCTTCCTCCAACTCAAAGTCCCATTCCGCTTGCCCCAGGAACGCGAATGACATTCGAACCATCGACAATCAACAATCACCCTTATTCTTAACCTTATTCTCAACCTTCATGATCAACATTGAACATCCCCCCATCGTCCAGTCCACGCTGGATCGCTGGCATCTCAACTTGCCAGCCGTTGCACTGCAGGATGAATCCCGGGTGACGAAAGAGCATCTACGCTTGCTCATTGGAATGCTCATCGACGCAATCGAAACACTCGGCATAATCAACGATCAACAGTCAACGATCAACCATCACCGGAGCCCGTCTCCTGTCCCCGGCCTGCCCGCCGTAGTCAAAACAGAGGCGGGTCCTCGGTCACCTTCTCAACCTGAACCTCAACCTCATCCTTAACCCATGATTGCCCCCACCCACATCACCTTTGCCGAGTTCCTCTACCTGTTGATCCTTACAACAACCGGGGTAGCCCTTTCTCCCATAAACGCTATCGTTGTCGGTATTGCATCGCTATTGCCGGATGTTGATACACAAGCGAGCACCGTCGGCAAACTGATCCCCTTCATTTCCAAACGGATCGAACGCCGCTTCGGTCACCGGACTCTGACACACTCCGTCATGTTCATTGTATCTCTGGCAATCGTTTTCTCACCCCTTCTCATCCTGAACCTGGACCTGAACCTCGACCTTTACCTTTGTTTCCTCATTGGCTACGCATCCCATCCCTTTCTCGATACCATGACCGTCAACGGTGTAAAACTCTTCTACCCCTTTTCAAACGTCAAGTGCGTTTTCCCGTTCGAAGTAAACCAGCCACATCGCTACCGCGTGCAAACAGGATCGAAGGTGGACAAGACTCTGGCCTTCTTCTTCCTCATCGGCTGCATCCCGACGTTCCTGATTGCCCATCAGGGCTACGAGCGTTTCGTGCGCTTCACACAACGCAGTATCGGATCGGCAGTACGGGATTACAACGAGTTGTCAAAAACCCATGCCGTTGTTGCCGATATCACTGCGCATGATCTGCTGACGAAGCAGAAGTTGACGGGCAGATTCGAAATTGTTGGGGCGCTGAACGACCATACGCTTTTGTTCAAGACAAACGATAACAAGTTGCACACTGTCGGAAAAGAGTATCAAGCAGAATACGTCGCGGAGAATATCCTTTGTTACAAAGGGAGTCCCGTGACAACGGCAATCCGTAGCGTGGATATGGCTAACCACACACTTGGATTGCTCGCGAACTACTTCAACCCCGACGATGAGGTTCTCTTCTTTGGAACGCTTCGCACCCGAGACAAGGTTGCGCTTCCTCCCGATCCTGATGGGGGCGACCGAGAATTCTCTCCAGTGAAGGGAAGCAGCTCTCACCTTGCATTCAACTATGCCTCGATGAACGACATTACACGACTCGGACTTGAGAACGTCCTCATTGAGCAGGGAACACTGATTGCCCGATCGGTAGTCCGTGTAACCAATGCCGATGTGATGTGGCTGCACCTCCATTCCCCCTACGCGGAGGTATCATTCGTTGCAACGCCAGACCAGAATATTACGCTCCAGGCACGTGTTGGCGACACAGTGGATGTCAACGATGTGATAGCCACGCTCGCCCTCACAACACCAATTGAAGCGCAGATTCAGCTCCATCGGAATCAAATCAACGCGTTGAAAGCAGAACTCAGTCACAAACTCGATGAATTGCAGGCAAAGATCGAAAAGAAGAGGTCTGAGTTTCGCAGAGACTCGATGGGTACACTTCGGCAACGGGAACTTCAAAAGAGAGGCTTTTCCGCGCAAGGAGGGAACATGCAATCGCATCGCTCGTCAACGGATCTTCGCGTACTCGTCAATTCTCAAACAATTCTTCGCGAGAAGTACGATCTGAAAATCCAGAAACACAACACCGACATTCTTCGACTGCAGGCAAAACAGAAAACATCATTGCAGGGCGATGCGCTTCTCCGCTCCACAGCTTCGGGCATCATCACCGAGATCCGCCAAACGAGCGAAGGAACAAAGCGCCGCACAACATTCATCATCCGCCGATTGGGGAAAGTACAATGAGCATAGTTCTTCTGACAAGGATACGTTCTTTTTGGTTCTATTTCTTCCGGAAAAGAAGAACAGCAGGAATGCTTCACTTGGCTATTGATCGCTCGATGCTGACTAAGCAGGACTTCTCAGGATGAAATATCTCTGTAACAAATGTAACAAACCTCAGCGACGCTATCACGTCAGCTGTCCCGAGTGTGGTGCATGGGGGTCGCTTTCAGGCGGAGGACTCCTCTTCGATGAGAGTCGCTCAAAACCCCTTCCGCTTCCGGCAATTCATGCCTACGAGTTGAAACGAATGCCCTGTGGCAATGCACAAGTTGACCTGTTGCTCGGCGGTGGCTCCGTACCCGGAAGCTCAATACTTCTTGTCGGCCCGCCGGGCGCCGGCAAGTCAACTCTGCTTCTGCAAGTCTTGAATGCAATGAATCGCAAAGCCCTCTACGTTTCCGGCGAAGAGTCCGTCGAGCTATTGAAAATCAGGGCAGAGAGGTTGCAGATCAACTCTGAGAACATCCTCCTTCTCTTCGAACCTGAAGCGGAGAAAGTTATTGGCCAGGCGGTTGAGTTGAAAACTGAGGCGGTTGTGATCGACTCAATTCAGACAATCTATACATCGCTCTCGGATGCACTTCCCGGAAGTACTACGCAGATCAGAAAATGTACGTATCTCCTGCGTCGAGCGGCCCAGGAGTACAGCTTTGTTCTCGTCATCATCGGACAAGTGACCAAGGACAGCAAAGCCGCGGGGCCGAAACTGCTCGAACACGCCGTGGATGTCGTTCTTCATCTCACGATTGATATGAATGACGCGAGGACACTCTTTGCCTCGAAGAACCGCTACGGCTCCATTGAACCCAAATGCACACTCATGATGAAAGCCACCGGACTCGAATTCGTATAGCCATGACCTCTGATCTCCGACCTCTTGAGGCGGGTTCCACCCCGCTGAAATCCTGCACAAGCGGGATGACTTCTCACCAGCCCGACCTTCGTCACGACCTCATCTTCCTGGGTCGGCGTGAAGAACTCCTCCAACTGACGAGAAACCTCATGCAGGGAAGGCACACATTGCTTGTTGGCGACAAGGGCATCGGCAAGACACGACTCATGCAGGAAGCCCGATGGATACTGTCGGGGAGAGTTTCACGGATCGAAGTCGCTCCCCCCGTGATTGCAAGAATGAAGGGAAAACTATATCGCTCAACCGCGCCGGATCAGTACAAGATTATCTACCTCGAACATCCGAGCCCGCTTGGCGAATGTCTCAAAGAACTCGCCGAGCAGCTCTACTACAATAACGACCTGCACATCGAAGTAGCAGAAACACGGCAAGACTGGGCAATCGTCAAGAAGCGTCTCACAGGACTCGGCAGTAGCAAGCTGCAATCTGTTATCTTCGAAGGGTTGAGCCGGTCAGATAAGACCTATCTCATCTTCTTCGACAATCTTGACCGCGTATCACCGGGCCAGCATGCCTTCCTTGAGACCATTCTCAGCATTGCCCTTGTTTGCACGGCTGTGGTCGAAATCAAAGAGCACTTCGTGTACAAACGGATTTGGTCATCGTTCGTACGCATCGACCTCGAACCACTTCCTGACTCAATCTGTCGGAAACTCATCGACTACTTTTACCAGAACTATCCGATACGCGTGATCGACAAGGAACTCTTCCGTATGGAAATCATGAAAGCTGCCAACGGCAATCCGTTCTTCATCAAGACAATGCTCTGGCATGGATCACGGGAGAACTATGTGAACATGGACGAGATTCGCAAGCTCCGCAGGGTGCAGCAAGGACATTATTTCAACATGGGCCCCGTGTACATCTTCAGCGCAAGCATCTTCACCATCTTCAAAATCTTCTCCCTCGGCACCGACAACAAAGAGTTCTATATCTATTTCTCTGCCCTCGGCGTGCTCGTGTACATCACCTTCCGGGTGTTCCGGGCGTTCTTTCTTTTCAGACCGCAGAAATACGACCGTTGATCAGAGGTGGGCATTGAAGCGGAGAGATAAAGACGTAAAACCTGATGTTGAGTTGGAGCTTCGAGAGGAGAATGAATTCACAGAACTGGAAGTCTCTCAACTCATCGAGGACTTGGCCGCGCTTCTTATTTCGGCGCGGGTTAGAAGCGAGAAGTCCACAGATGATCCACCTTCCGATTGAGTATTGACTTGACTTCTAATTCATTCTCTTTATCTTTGAGCATCATTCTAATCCGGAGGTCACTATGAATATTGCTGTTGGTTACGTCAGATGCTCGACTGATATGCAGGAGGATTCAGTTGAACAGCAGAAGCGTGAAATTCAGAAGTGGGCCGATGCGAACCAGCACCACATAATCGAATGGTACGAGGATGAGGGCAAGAGTGGCATGTCCTTCGAAGGCAGGCCCGCAATCCAGAGACTGCTTCGAACCGTTGAGACGAACCCTCAGTTCAATACCATCCTTGTCTACGATGAATCACGTTGGGGAAGGCCAGACAATCCGCGGGAAAACACGTATTGGAAGTTTCATACTGAGCGGTTTGGCGTCAAAGTTCGTGTCATAAACAGCAGCTCGCGACATGAGAACGACATCGCCAGCTTCGTCACGGAGGTTGTTGAAAGCGCCGAGGCGTCTGAGTATTCCAAGAAACTCGCTCGTGCGACATTGCGAGGTGCTCTTGCCAATGCGTCGAAAGGCTTTTCCTCAGGTGGAACTGCACCGTACGGATATGTCCGCGTTGCTGTCAGGAAAGATACAGGCAAAGTTCTTCGTGAACTGCCTACCGGCGAATGGCTCCGCAGCAACATGGAAAAGGTCTCGTGGGCATTAGGCGACCCCCTTGAAGTGGCAACCGTGAAACGCATTTTTGAAATGAAAGCGTCAGGTCTCGGTTATGTCTCGATCGCTCATCAGCTGAATCAAGAAGGGGTACCCTGCCCCAAAAGAGGACGTTGGAGGACCAAAGATCAGAAGTGGTCCCAGGGAACTATTCGTACGATCATAGTGAACCGGGGATATTCTGGCGTGCGCATCTACAATGTCCACCCAAAAGCCCGATTGAAAAAGGGAGCAGCTCGAAAGCCATGGACAAATGATCCGAAAGAGTGGGTGACAGTAGAGCAAGCGCATCCTGCAATAATCTCCAAGGATTTGTTTGAGCGGGCAAATGTGACGAACCGCGAGAACTTTGGCAAAGGCAACCCGCACCAAGTCAAGAGTCCTTATCTTCTCTCCGGTCTGATTCGGTGCGACCATTGCGGTTTCAACTTCTCTGGACACACATATTCAGCCCGCAAGCGACACTACTACCAGGATAGCGGCTTCATCAACAAAGGTCGATCCGTTTGCACATCATTCCTGATTCCTAAGGAGAGAATCGAGAACTTTGTCATCAGCAGTATCAAGGAGAACCTCTTGAGTTCCGGTGTTGAGGCACAACTGCGTACCGTGATCGAGCGTCAACTACAGAAACGTCATAGTGGTGAGGATTTCAGCCTTCGGAGAATCGAAGCGGCAATTGTGAACAACGAAGTTCAGACACGCAACTTGGTCGACGCCATCGCTCAAGGGATTCGAGTTGATACTGTCTTGTCACGCGTGAAGGAACTGGAGACCGAGCGGAAGCGGCTGCTAAAAGAAAAGACAAGATTGGAAAGTGTGGAAGTCAAGTCAAAGGACATCAGGGATCTTGCACAAAGCATCGCGGAAGAAACAAAGCGATTCGATGAAGTCCTAAGAACTTCACCTATTCATGTGCAGAAGCAGTGGATACGTCGGTTTGTCTTGGGAATAGTAGTGGAGAGAGACAAAAACAGAGCAGTCTGCCACATCACGAGGATTCCCATGACCTCACATCCAATCATGAAAACCCTCATTTCACCAAACTTATCTATCGTGAGTGTGCCCGGAACAGGACTTGAACCTGCACGACCTTGCGGCCACTAGCTCCTGAAGCTAGCGCGTCTGCCAGTTTCGCCATCCGGGCATGAAAAAAGCTTCACCAGCCACCAGATTCGGCGGCAATGCGGTACAAGAATGTTATGAAAAAGGCGGGTCATGTACAAGGTGATTTGTTGCTACGCTGCACAGCTCACGTAGTGGCAATGATCATGAGCATTCGGGATGCCGGATTGATGCTTGAAAAAGAAAAAGGGTCGGGGGATTCTCCCGACCCTCATTTCCCGCACTATCCGGAGATCATCTCACAAGCACAAACCTCTTCGAATCGACAAAACTCCCGGCACTGAGTCTGTACACATACACACCGCTTGCCAGCGAACCGGCATCAACGGTGACCTCGTGGTATCCTGCCCCGCGGCTTCCGTTCACTAACGAAGCTACCTGCTGCCCGAGAGCGTTAAACACTTCAAGACGAACATGAGTCTGCTCAGGAAGGCCGTACCGTATTACTGTTGCAGGATTGAACGGATTGGGATAGTTCTGCTGAAGTACAAATTCCGCCGGAGTGAATCCTCCGCTAACATGTGTCACGATTGACACAAACACAGCCTCGAAATAATGGATTGTTCCATCCAAATCAATTTGCTTCAGTCGATAAAAGGGATGGCGATGACTCGGACTTGTATCGATCCACCTGTAATGCCGCGGTTCCAGCGTCGTGCCGTGGCCCGGCACGAAACTGCCGGCGATCGTCTCGAAGGGCCCGCCGTGTTGTTCTCCGCGCTGAATCTCAAAACCGTAGTTGTTGATTTCACTTAATGTCATCCATTCCAGTTGCACGGTGCCGGAGGCTGTCAATGTTCCTGTGAAATTCGCAAGCTGAACGGGAACAGGGCTTGGCGCAACGTTGCCCCACCACGTACTCCAGTTGTGTGATGCCGTGGTCTTGGCCCATTCGTGTGTCATCCAAAACGTATTGTCTACCGGGTCTGCCGTGACCGACGCATAATCTCCCCATCTGTCACTGTTGGAATATCCCGGACTTGCTTTCAACTCTTGCGGTGCATCAAACGTGGTAGCCGAGTTCAAGCGGGTCGTGAACATAATGGAGGGAAAAGTTGACGAAGAGGACTGCGTATAGACAATTGCAACATCGCCGTTTGCATTCCCGCCAATGGATCCTTGATAGGTCCAAACGCCGGTTCCTCCGTTGATGAAACCGGATTCCGTAAGCGTCGGAGTTCCGACGGGAAAGTCGTTCGTTGCTATTCTGTAATAGTACACGCTCGACTTGCCCGAACCGCCCCCGGCCGTGTGGCAAAACCAAAGAGAACCGTTGTGCCAAAACGCGTTTCCTTGAGTCCGGGGGGTGAGCGTTGCAATTGTTGTCGCTGTGCCGGACTGCGGAGCGCTGAAGACTCCGGTGCTTCCTCCATGATTGGGCACCGTCACTGTCGAGAACGACAGTGAAGGATTGCCGAGCGGATCGCTGACTTCCCAGACTCTAACCGAGGTTGTGTTGGCGAACGAAATATCTCCGAAATACACCTTGTTTCCCGGCGTGGTCGGGCTCAGAACCGTTGCGGGCTGCAAGGTGAACGCATTGGAAGAACCGTCTGGTGTGTACAGTAGCGAGTACGTGCCCGTTCCCGCAATAATATCCGACTTCTTCAGAATGATGATCTGGCAATTCTTGAACACTCCTGATGAAAAAGGAAGACTATACATGTTGAACGTGACATAAACCGCCTGGCTGTCGATTCCCATTCCGGGATAGTCGGCGCCGTAGTTCGTTGCACCGACAGTCTGCGTGATATTCAATCTGTAGAAATGCCAGTCGCCGGTTCCGCTGGTTGCCGGGTTGGAGTTTTTCGAGACGGCTAGATTAAGAAACGCCTGATTGAGAGTTGTGTTCTCCTGCATGATAACAAAGAACCGGCCTGTTGCAGGATCGTACAGCGCCCGCGGATCGGAATTGCCGCTGCCCGTGTTGCCGACTCCGTCCCAAAAACCTCCAGCTCCGGAAAGGCTCAAAGGTCCCCACACAATCGACCCGGTTTTTGTATGATAAGTGATTCTCAGGTTTACGGTTGCAAGTACGCCGCTCGGTCCCGCTGCTCCGTGCGGGTCAGGCGGGCGGATTGTGCCGACCTGCGCCATACCCTCCCACGACTGAATAATGTCTGCAGTGGGGGAGAAGGGTGAAAACAGGGCTTGCGCAGTTTGATCGGCGGGCTCGATGCTTCTCGGGTGGGGAGGTTCCGGAGGCCGGACGATTTCTTGTGCCAATGTATTCGATCCTGCAAACAGAATCAAAACGAGAATAAGAATCTGTGCCAATACTCCACTTTTCACGGCTTTACCCCTTTGAAATGAATGATGTGTAGTTTGTTGTTTGTCTTATGTGCGGACTGGAACCTGAAGTACGAAGAGGATTGTCCATCAAGCCGGTCGGTTTCAGATGGAATGTGAGGGGATGGGTGTTTTCTCGCTTGTACCACACGCGGAATATGTTCGTAGTAGAAGAAGGCACTTCCTTTCAGGGGGACGGTCGGTGTGGCGGAATGTCCGGCGGAAGGCTGATCTGAGTACGCGGCCACCTTGCACTCCAAGCCCCGCTCTCCAAGCACTCCGCGCAGGAGCGGGATTCTGAGAAGCGGAACAAGAGTTCCACACTCTCTCACGATCCATCCTTTGTCGGAGCGGCGGGATTTGAACCCACGACCCCTTGCACCCCAAGCAAGTGCGCTACCGGGCTGCGCCACGCTCCGAATTTTGTTTCTTGAAACGTAAGCCGTCTTCTTCGTGATTGGAGAGATAACTCGTTCCAGTGCCCTCGCCTCACGTGTTGGATACAGCTTAATGGTCAAGACAACCAAACAAAAATAGTGAACTTCCATCGTGAAAACAAGGAGAATCCCGAAAACCTATTTTATCAATGCCATCGCTTTTGTGTGAACAGAAACCGGCGTGACAATCCGGTAAAAATAGACTCCGCTCGCCGCTTCCGCGCCCGATTGCGTTTTGCCATCCCATTGAAATGAGTGAACGCCCGCCTTTAGTCGCTCGCCGGAAATGAGTGTCCTCACGGACTGTCCCAGAGGATTCACAATTTGAAGTCTGAGAGGTGACTCTTCATTCAATCGGAATCTGATGGTTGTAGACGCGTTGAACGGATTGGGATAGTTCTGCATAAGAATCGGATCGGGAGGCCTGTTATACGATTGTTCACGGACGCCGGTGGATGAAGGCACATATCTCAGAATCGTTCCCGAATCTCCTACTGCGTACCCTGTTGTCGAGTCAACAAAAACCAGATCATGAATAACCTTTCCGGACGGAGAAGGGATCTCAAGCCACGTTGCTCCCGTGTTCGATGTGAAGAGAAGTTTGGGGTCGATTTCGGTTGCGACCCAGCCTTCGTTTGTTGTGCGAAACTTGAGAGTTGATGGTCTGCCGAAAATTCCAAGCCACTCGTATTCCCAGTGCACACCGGCGTTGCTCGAACGGACAACGCCGACTCCGTACTCGAAATCTCCCGAAACGCCGATGATGTTCAGCGAATCGATGCGGTGAAGATCATACACCGGTTCAGGACTTACGCCGTATTCAACCCAGCGAAGTCCGCCATTCGTGGTTCTTCGAACAATTCCCGCGATATCGAAGAAGCCGCCTGTTGCAAACGCCGTGCTTTCGGAAAAGAACAGGACGTTGACGATGGACACTTGCCCGAACTCAACGGAATCCACGGTGGCAGGATTCCATGTTATGCCGCCATCAGTTGTGTAGAGAAGATCTCCGAATTCGCCGCCTATCCAACCGTTCAGCGTATCCAGAAACATGATGGTGTGAAAATATCTTCCCTCAGGGATGAACGGCTCGTGCGTCCATGCGACCCCGCCGTCCCGCGTTTGCAGAATTGTTGCACCCCACCACGTTACGGTATCGACCCAATT
The DNA here is from genome assembly GCA_019637975.1 of Bacteroidota bacterium. NCBI lineage: Bacteria > Pseudomonadati > Bacteroidota > Bacteroidota bacterium. The sequence continues at coordinate 40,193 of JAHBUR010000015.1, forward strand.
CGTAAAGCTGAGTGCCCAACCGCGTTGTTCATTGAGCATGAAGATGTCGATGATGTCGGTTAGTACGCCCGACGGCTGTTGATTCCAGGAGGTTCCGGCGTTTGTTGTCTTGAGGATCACCCCTTCCCTCCCGACAATCCAGCCTGTGGTGTTGTTCAGAAAGAAGCATTTGTTCAGATCAACAATTGTGGGATTCGGAAGTTGCTGCCACCGGGTATGGGGTTGCGCGAAGGATTGCGTCGAAACCAGAAATGCAATCACGAGGAACCAGGCGGAACCGTATCGTGCAAATACCAGAACCGGCATCACTTCATTTCAACCGATATCACATACACTCATGGTGGATTGTTCCTCAGCTCAACAACAACCTCGGCAAGAATTCCGTCGTATAGGGGAAGAGGGGAGCAGCCGGATTTGTGTCAGTTCAGCTTCTGAAGCAGCGCTTCCAGAAACTTCTTCACTTCAATAACATCGCTGCGCAATTGTTCGTCCTTGATTTTTGTTCTTGGCTTTGGCGCATCGATCAGTTCAAGTTGTTCTCCCGTATCGATATCGGGCGTGTACGATTTCAGAACTTGCTTTGCTCCCTCAATCGTGTAGCGTTCGTCGCGGAGAAGCTTCTTGATGTAGAGGATGAGCTTGATGTCGCGGTTTGTGTAGATCCGGTTGCCGGCCCGGTTCTTCTGCGGCTTCAACTCGTCGAATTCCGACTCCCAGTACCGAAGAACGTACTGCTCAAGGTCGGTGATTTTGCTGACTTCGCTGATTGAGTAGTAGAGTTTCTTGATGCCGGTCGCTTTCATATCTCAAAACCTTGTTCTTCAGACAGAGTTCTTGGTCGAATACTAACGATTTGTGTTCAGAATTGCAAAGGAATTGATCCGCCTACTTGCCGCTCTTTCGTCTGCTGATTCTGACATCGACCTCGCGCAATTTTTGCAATTCGACTGTTGACTGCTTCAATTCGGCTTCCAACTCTTGAATTCGCTTGTTTCGTGCGGCGAGATCGCCGGACTGTTTCCGGCTTGTGGTTTGCAAGCTGTCGAGAGTCTGGGCTTTACGGTTCAATTCTTTGCGCAGCGCAGTCAAACGGGCGAGCATTGTTACATAAATCTCCGCCTTCATGCGTTCTTCCCGGGGAATGGAAAGAGTCAGGTACTTTTGAAACCACGTCAGAGAAAGGCTGTCATCAAGAACCGGGTTGGCGGGATTGCTGTAGAGAAGTGCCGTGTTGCGCACAGCATTGGGAAAATGACTTGTGTTCGGGTAGAGTTCGGCGACGAGTTTGTATTCAAACGCCGCATCGCCCAGCAAACTGGCAGCCTCAAGGCTGTCGGCACGCTGCATGTGATATCCTGCCAGAGTCTCGGAATCATAGTCGGAGGCAGATTTGTACGAGCATCCGGCAACCAGGAACATTGACGAAAGCACCAGTAATATCCCCCAACGCATCATGCTGTTTCCTCTTTGATTCGTGATGGCGCGGTGTGTGATTTTGCCGCGGAAGTCATAGCCGGCAAGTCAACTGTAAATGTTGTGCCCTTGCCGAGTTCACTCTCAACCGAAATCTTCCCCTTGTGTGCTTCAACGAGATGTTTCACAAGAGCCAGTCCGATTCCCGTTCCCTTCTTCGCATTCTTTGCTTGATAGAATTTCGTGAAGATGCGGGGTACATCTTCGCGGGAGATTCCGGCGCCGGAGTCCGACACTGTTGTGCGAATTCCCTTCTTGTGTTTTGCGACGTGAACGCGAATCGTTCCACCCGGTTCGGTATACTTGATGGCATTACTCAACAAGTTGCTGAAGACTTGCGGAATCTTTTCCGCATCTCCTTTGATATCGGGGAGATCGGCTTCGTGGGTGAACGAAACAGAGATCTCTTTTTCGGCCCCGACTAACGTAGCGTCATCCACCGTCGGCGTTATTGTTTCCAGCAAATTCATCCGGTCGAATGCGTACTCCATGGCGCCGTGCTCGATCTTCTGAATGTCCAGAAACTGGTTGCTGAAAACCGTCAGTTTTCTGATTCCCTCTTTGATAGAGGAAACAAGGCGTTTCTGCTCTTCGTTTAATGGGCCGCGTTTCTGCTCGGCAAGAAGATACTGGGCCGAGAGCATGGTTTGCAACGGAGTACGCAACTCGTGCGAGATATGGTGGAGCATCTCGGTTTTCAGGTCGTTAATTTGCTTCAAGCGGGAACTCATTTCGTTGACAGCCCTCGCAAGCCAAGCCATTTCGTCCCGCGATTTCACTTCGATGGGGTCGAAAATGCCTCTGGCGATATTCTCCGTTCCCCTGATCAACGTACGGATGGGTTGTACAAGAGTTCTGGTGATTACTAACGCGACGGTCAGCGCCACGAGCAAGGCGCCCACGGTAATGAGCCACGCAACGTTTGAAGAACGTACCATTGCCTCGCTGATACCCGAAACGGAATTACTCACTTCAAGTTCGTTCAGCCGGATGATTTTGTCCACCAATTCATGCATAACGCCAAGGCTGTCCAGATGCTCGTGGCTGAGGCTGACAATCCCCCTTCCTCCCCGTGCATGTTTCGTGATTTCGCTTTCCAGGTTCTCAACGAACCACCTGTGTCCTGTGCGCAATCGAAACAGCAAATCGATCTCGGTTGCACTGGGCATTGCATCGTACATCGAATCGGCGAGTTGGTTGAATAATCCGGCTTGCTGGGAGAAAAGAGGGAGATACGAACTATCACGCCGGATCAAGTATTTCTCGGCGTACTGCTCCTCGTCGTCCAACACAACCTGGAGTTGTTTTGCGAGATTGATTGAGCGGACATCGTTCCGGAATGTGAGGCTGGTTGTTGTGGTGACTTCGTGCAGTTGCCACAACACATACACATTCGCGGCGACCATCAAAACGATGATCAACACGAAGCTCGACAACAGTTTTCGATAGATGGAAAATTTCACCGTACTCGTTCCTCGATAACAACCATCGCGACCACATGCGATGCCGAATGGGAAAGCGATACCAACACCGAGCAATGCTCAAGCGATTGCTTCAGCGAACCGTGCAGTTCGATACGCGGCTGCCCCGATGTTTCATTTATTACCTCGACATCCTTCCACCGGAACTCGCCCGCCCAGCCCGTGGAAAGTGCTTTGCTCAGCGCTTCTTTTGCCGCAAAGCGAGCCGCGTAATGTTGGGCGGCTGTCGTTTTTGCCGAACAGTACGCGATTTCGCCGGAAGTGAATACCTTGTGCAGGAAGGAGTCTCCCAGTTCGGCCATACTCTTTGTTATGCGATCGATCTCTATGATATCGACGCCGATTCCTTTGACCATCAGGCCCGAGAATTTTCCTGTTCAATGACGTCCAGCAACTCTGATACGTCGTTAATATCATACCGGGCGTTGGATTCAACTGTTCCGAACGTGTCGCCGTATCGCGCAAACACTGTTGTTATGCCGACTTGTGCGGCTCCCACCATATCGCGTTCGGCCCAATCGCCCACCATAATTGCTTCGTGAGGTTGAACCTGCAACAGTTCCAGTGCTTTCAGAAACGGTACCGGACTTGGCTTGCGTTCCCCGGTATCGTCGAATGTAATCACATGATCAAACATGTGATGAAGATTCAAATAACAGAGACGCAGCCACGCTTCCCTGCTCGGGGCATCGGAAATGACTGCGAGTTTCAAGCCGCGCTTGACTAGCGAAACAAGCGTTAAGTTGACATGCGGATACGGGACAAGGGCAGCTTCCCGTGCCCGCCGATAGGCAATAATTCCCGCTGAAAGAATCTTGTAATCAACCTTCTGAAAAATATCATACAGCAATTGGTCGAACACATTCTGAAACTCAATACCCCGTTCCTTGTAAATGGCGTCGATCCGTGCCTGCACTTCTTCGCGGGAGAGTTTCAGGCCCGCATCGATCATCGAATCGATTGCCGCGGTGATGGCTTGTCTCTTCATCGCCATGAAATCGACGAGTGTATTGTCAAGATCGAAAATAACCGCTTTGATCATCGGGGTTGTTCAGGAAGAAAATTGTTTTCCGGATGCTTAGCGTGCAGACACCTGCCCCTGCTTCATGGCTCTCGAAGCGCGTGCCACTTCGTCTTCAATGTACTCGCGTAATGCGGGTTTCATGAAAACGTTCTCCAATCCAATTTCCTGCATTGCGACAGCGAGAACTGCTGCTTTCCTGTTGGGTACCAGCTTCTTGTTGATGAGAAGAATTTTGTTGTCCTTTAGAATACAAAATCCCCCTTCAAAATCCCCTTTTTCGTAGCGGATTGTTACGCCGAGTTGCCGTGCAACGTCTTCAAGTTCGGTGATGATATTTTCATGCTTCATGCGGGCTGTTCCTGTTCCCCCGAGGCGAGGTCCGGCCTGTTCTTCATCGGCTGGAACACCGCGAGGCCGATTACTGTGTAGTAGCTCAGCATCGCGATCAATGGTATTCCCTGCAATGCACGAATCCGCGCCATGAATATTTCGCGAAACATTTCATTGTCGGCAGTTGTGAAGAATTCCAGATAGATCATCTTCCAATCAAGAAACAGTGTGTACATTTCCACAGGGACGAATAAGTAGAACAATATTGCACTCATCAACAACCAGCCGTGCTCCTTGACGCGAAAGGGCGAGGATACCATAAAGACGATACTGCTCGTCAATGCTATCGCATAACCGCCTATAACCGCAACTGACATCATGGAGAGGAGTCTGTACACCTCACGTTCCGCATCCGGGTTGACATATTCCAGAAATTCCGCCGTGCCCGTTTTGAGAATATCGTTCCCGATGAGCATGCGTGCATTCACGGCTCCCAGCCAAATGACTGACGCAACAACGAACGCAAACAGAGCATAGCGCCACAACAATGAGTTCTTGCCAGAAGAACCGGAAAAGGAAGCGGACTGGTGTCGTGCGGGCATGTTTCAATGTACAGTTTTTATCATGGGTTTTCAATACGACTTTTAGCCGCTTTTTCCCTCACGGGAGTCGATGAGATAGTTTTTGTACCAACTGAGGTCTGCCAGAAGAGGCAGAAGTTGCGCAAACGAAGCTGGAGAAGCGACGAGATACTTCTCCGTGAGACGTTTCCTTTCGTGTTCGGGGGCGAAATCGAGGATCCGGGCGATCAGTTGCTGTGACTGTATGATGCTCTTGCCGAATTCCGTCGACATTTTGTCATAACCGTCGGCATCCTTCCCGATGCGCTTCATGATGCCAAATGCCTTGCAGGCGAACTTGGCGATGAAACTCAGTTCATCCAGAAGGTGAATACACGCGTTCCGCCCGGCAATTTCCAGGAGCGTGCCAACATCATTCCTATTGTCCAGATTCTTGTTTGCCAGTTGCTCAACCCGTCGGAGCAGGATCTCCGTCTGTTCACTGAATTGCATGCAGACTCCTTTGCCTTTCCATCAATATATATGTGAGGAAGGGGAGAAACAATTGCAATGGAACTTTCGTCGCCCGTTACCTCTTTACCGGTATGGATGGAGGCGGATTGGGAACATTCGTTGATTCTCAAGGTTCTATTCGGTACAATAGTTTCATCCCGAAACATCATATGAAGAACATGTTTGCATTCCGGCACTGGTCCGTGTCAAGAAAGATTCTTCTTGGCATACTGCCTCTGTTTCTCGCATTCATCGCGTTAAGCGTTGCCGCAAACAACTACTATCAAGAGCGGCAGGTGATGGAACAGGCACAGATAGCAGCGCATACCTACGCCGAAATTATTCGTGAATCACTTGTCAGCATGATGGTGAACAACCTGGAAGTGGACAAGGATTTTCTCGCACGCGCCACGCTCCTTCAGCCGTTCGACACGCTGCACATAACAGTCAACAACCTGAAACTTCGCCCTGAAGTGCTGGCCGAAAAGGGAATCTCTCATAGCGAGAGCCGGTATCGGACGTTGATACCGCATGATGATGTTGAGATGAACGTATTGAAAACCGGCGAGCCGGTGTTTGTTCGCATGGGAGATCAATTCAGAGGTGTTGTGCCGTTCAACGCCACCGATGTATGTCAGAAATGTCACGCTGTTCCGGTTGGGTACACTTTGGGGGCTGTGGATCTGCACATTTCGTTTTCACAAATTTCCAGTGCGGCAAGAGATAATTGGAGCCGTTCATTTCTTATTTTTGTCGGGTTTACGATAGTGGCAACCGTGCTTGCAAGTTTAATGTTCCGGCGATTCGTGTCACAACCCGTTGACAAACTTGTCAAGGCGACTGCGGAAATCAGCAGCGGCAATCTCGACTACGCGATTGAACACAACAAGACACATTCTGCCGGATCGCGTGATGAGCTTGAATATCTCTCGTCGCAATTTGACGCGATGCGCGAGTCCCTGAAAGAGAAAATCGGTCAGCTTGATGAGGTCAACAAGGATCTTGCCGAGCGTAATGAGCAACTCGAACAGGCGCTCGCTCGTTTAAAAGAGGCGCAGAAGGAACTCCTTAGAAGTGAACGACTTGCAGCAACAGGAAAGATGACAGCGCAATTGTCGCATGAAATCAACAATCCGATTCACAACATCCAGAGCCTGTTGCAATCATCTCTCCGCAAAATTGAAGGACCTGCCCAAGAGCTGGTTGCATTGGCCCTCGAAGAAGTGACCCGGATGTCGAAGTTGACACGGCAAATGCTGGACTTTTATCGCGGTTCAATGCTCGACTTCGAGAAAACCCCTGTCGATCTTCCGGATCTTCTCGACCACCTTCTCAAGGAGAATCGGGAGACTCTGTCGGAATACGGTATTAACACATCGGTTGAGGTTGCCGCGGGGCTCCCGTCTGTTCTCGGATCACGCGACAAGCTGAAGCAGGTATTTCTGAATTTGATTCTGAATGCCCGCGATGCAATGCGGGATGGAGGAACATTGACAATGCGATTGACCGATCACGACAACATCATAACAGTGAGTGTGTCTGATACAGGAAGCGGAATTTTGCCGGAAAACCTCGGACGAATTTTTGATGCTTTCTTCACCACCAAGAAAGAAGTAAGCGGCGTCGGGCTTGGTCTTTCCGTCACCTACGGAATTATCCGGCAGCACGGAGGCACAATTCGTGTCGCCAGTGCGCCCGGCAAAGGCGCAACCTTTACCATAGAACTTCCTGCTGCGAGAACATGTCATGACTAAAGAGCCATCACCGGCGGTACAACGTGAGCGAGTGCTGGTTGTAGATGACGACAAGGCATTTCGCATTGCAACAAAAACCCTGTTGGAAGATGAAGGGTACGGTGTTGTGCTTGCAACAAGCGGAGAAGAGGCGCTCTCCGCGTTACGGGCAAATGAAGTGGACATTATGCTGTCCGATCTCGTGATGACGAAGATGACGGGAATTCAGTTGCTTGAAAAAGTGAAAGCCATCCACCCTCATCTCATGGTCATCATGGTGACCGGGTTCGGCTCCATTTCCACAGCAGTCGAGGCCATGCATCTCGGCGCAACCGACTATCTGACGAAGCCCTGCAACAATACGGAGCTTCTGCTGAAGATCCGCAGGGCTCTTGATGTACAACAGAAGGACCGTGAGTTGCGGCTGCTCCGCGAGCAGCTTCATGCCACGTACAGTTTTGGCAATATGCTGTCGCGCAGCGAGAAAATGAAGAATGTCATGCACAGCATCCGGCAGGTTGCCGACACCGACGTGACCATCCTGATTCAGGGGGAAAGCGGAACAGGAAAAGAACTTGTCGCGCGCGCATTGCATTACAACAGCAACCGGAGCGAGAAGCAGTTCGTGGCGGTCAACTGTTCGGCAATACCCGAGAATCTTCTCGAAAGCGAGCTTTTCGGACATGAAAAGGGGGCGTTCACAGGGGCCCTCAAGCAGAAAGCGGGCAAGTTCGAAGAAGGAAATGGAGGCACACTGTTTCTTGATGAGATCGGCGATCTTGCCCCCTCTGTACAAACGAAGCTACTGCGTGTACTTCAGGAGAAGACCTTCGAGCGAGTCGGCGGAAACACTCCGGTCAAAGTGGATACACGCATCGTTGCTGCGACAAACAGAAATCTGGAAATGATGACGCGTGACGGCGATTTCCGGGAAGATCTGTTTTTCAGGCTGAATGTGTTTCCGATTCATCTCCCGCCGTTGCGCGAACGGCTGGAAGATATTCCGTTGCTCGCGGAACATTTCCTCTCGCGTCATGCCGAGCTTTCGGGTGGGCGAGTGAAATCCATTTCGCCCTTGGTGATTACCGACATGATGAATTATAATTGGCGCGGCAATATTCGTGAACTGGAGAACTTGATGAAACGGGCTATCATTAAAACAACGGGAGAGACGATCATGACAATCGAGCTGCCGACGAATGAACACGCGCCATCCTCCGCGAAAGAACCTGTCGCCGAGGTCGACCTCAACACTCCCTACAAGGACTATATCAGCGCGATTGTAAGGGATGCAGAGGAAAAATACCTGACGCGAATGCTCCGGTTATACAAGGGCAACATCAACCAGATAGCAAAGTTGATGGAGATCGACCGGAAAACCGTCTACCGGAAAATGGCGGAATACTCAATCGATCCGGCCGCGTTCCGCGAAGCGAACTGAGAGCCTCGAGTCTATTGAGCCTTTAATTCTCCAGAAAACCGAATTTCTACCTCGATTCCGTCAATTGATCGGGGGATTTGTCCCCTCATCTTTCCCGGATCGTCCATTACCGAAACAATCAACCCCGCTTTTCCCGAGGAGGTTGTTCCGATGCCTACCGCCGTTACAGATTCCAATGCAAGCCACAGCTTCTCGTGCGCCTGCTTGATTCTTCGTATGCGTTCCAGTTCGTCCGCGCTCACGGCAGCGTCACCTGCAAGAGTTGAAATACGTTTTGAATTCTGTTGATGATGGTCGACGTGTTGCTTCCTGCAAACAACAACCCGACAATCTGGTTCTGATTGTTCAACACGGCAGAGCCGCTGTCGCCGCCCTGACTCATTGCCCCTGCCATCAATTGATCGACAAACGTCGCGACCTTGTTGGATCCGTAGCTTACATTTGCTGTTACATCAATCTGCGTTACGGCCCCGATCGTTAATCCCGTCGTGCGTCCGCTTTTCTTGAGGGCCATTCCGAGTGTTCCATCCGCCACTCCTGCAATCTGCCCGATACCGAGGATAGTGTTGACAACGTCGGCCGGATTGAGCGGCTGGGCAATGGCACAGTCTACGAGATTATCTGCCGCCGGTGCCGTCGGCGCCGCGGCCTGCAGTCGGGTCTTGCTTCCGATTGCTGCTGCGACGCCGTTCAGTGTCGAAGCAACGGCATTGCCGATGGGGCACGGGATTGTTGCTGTTGTGAATTCGATGGGGATGAATTCCGTCAGCGTGGCGATCGTATCCGAAGCTTGCTGGCCGCCGTCATACGGACCCGGTTGCAGAATTGCATCGCCCGGAGACGCATCGTTGCTGTTTGCCAGAACGTGATTGTTTGAGAGAATGTAGTTTGTGTTGTTCTTCCGTACGAGACATCCGAGTGTTCCGGCTGTAATGAGATAGTGCCCGATACTGACGCCGCCTGGTGCGGGCCTGTGTCTTCCGGTGGGACTTTGTTGCGCGTACAAAATTCCCGACGCGTACACATCCGTCGGAATGCCCTGAATGCTTTCGGGGATGATTTCAGCGGGGGAGAGGCTTCCTTTCGATTTCTTTACTTCTACCGAGCAGATCAGTGAGAGGTGCTCCGTCTTTTTTCCCGCTACTGTCTTGTAGCCGACTCCTATTGCCACAACATTGGGCTTGCGAAACAATTCACGACGAACGTCGCGCAAAACTCGTCTGCATTCTTCCAATTGTGCTGCCATACCTGCCTCCTTGCAAAGTGTGGATGGTTGAATTGTTGAGAGTAAAGAACAGTGTTACTGCACGACAACTGATCTTTCGAAAAAAGAGTCTTCTCCTCTATTGAACCTGAACGTGTATGTTCCCCGCTCGCCGACAACAACAGATGTATCCGCTTTGAATGAGCCAAGCACTTGAACGCACGGCCGTCCGTCGTACCGGGCAAAGACTGTAGTATTGATCTGTTTGTCGTGTTGTATGAACTCGAATCGCTCGAATTCCCAGCAAGGCGTGGGCGTGCCGCATGATGCCTCCAACGTTATTGGAGAGCCAAGCCTGACGGTATCGGGAATAAGCACGGAAAGAATACTGGCTGGGGAAACAGAAACAGAGTCAGGTGGCTTGTCGCTGCAGCGGCCGAAAAGGATGAACGTCGGAATGATCAGTGCGTGAAGGGATTTCATGGCACTCTCACGCGCACAGGATTTGTAAAGAATACAATAGCATAACACTCTCCTCTTCTTCCCCCAACATCAACGGACCGTAGCCCGGTTCACATCAGCGTTGAACGTTCATCACGCGTTGCAGATTTTCCAAGAGATCGTCGGCTTTGTTGCCTTCCTCTTTCGACGCCAACGATTTGTACTTGCCCAGCGAGTTGAGAGCGGAAACAACATCGTTGTTCATCGCATGAACCAGCCCGAGATTGAAATATGTGCCTGCATGATCCGGCACGACTTCGGCGGCCAGTTCATAGTGCATTCTTGCAAGGCGTAAATCGCCCGCTTCGAAGTACAGATTTCCCAGATTGTAATGGGATTCGAAATGCCGCGGGTCGAGTTCAAGCGACTTCGTGAAGCAATCAAATGCTTGTGCTGTCATGCCCCGTTTTGACATGATAATGCCGACATTGCAATACGCATCGGCAACATCATCGCCCTCCTCGATGGCGCGCAGATAGGCCTCCTCGGCGCGTGCATCGTCGCGTTCATCCAGGAGCAACGCTTCCTCGAAAGGCCCGATGTTTGTCGGCAGCTTCAGGAGTTGGGCTGCCGCGGGCGAAAACAGATTCAATTGTCCCTTGTTCGGAAATCGGGTCTTCTTACGCTTTCGGACACGCTCGAAACCGAATTTGTCGGGTTGCTTCGGTATGAAGTCGAGAATTTTTCCCACTATTCTACCCAATCAACGTCCTTACGTTGGTTCACATGCATTCGAGCCCGCAGCACGGACATCCATCATGCGGCTTTCACTTTCTTTGCCTTTGCGTGTTTTCCGTTTGCGGAGGCCTTTGCCGCGACTTTCTTCTTCTCGCCCTTTGCTTTTTCCATCGGCTTGCGCTGCGTTTTTGCCTGCTCGATACTTTGCTTCAACGCCGTCATGATGTCAACAATCGGCTTCTCTTCCTCCTCGACGGTCACAATCTGCTTGCCCTCGATTTTGGCTTCGATCATCTCACGCAATGCGTCGTTGTACTTGTCGGTCAGATCGAGCTTGTTAAGCGATGTCTTCATGGATTCAACAAGATTTTTTGCAAGCTCCAACTGTTTTTTATCAACACCTTTGCTGTCGAGTTGTGGCACCTCGCCGATCTTGCGGACTTCCTTCGGTGAGCGGAGCTTGTAGAGGCATATGCCGTTTTCCTGCGGCGCAATCATCACAACATCTTCACGGTCACGCAACACCACTTTGCCGATTCCCATCTTGCCCGTTTCTTTCAACGTTGCCGCAAGAAGGGCATACGCCTTTACGGCAACCGGGCTGTCAGGGCCGGCATAGTACGGTGCTTCGTAGAGTGTCGGGTGAACCTCCTTCGCGTCAATAAAACCTTCGATCTCGATAATCTTTGTACTTTTCAGCTTCAGCTTGTCGAGATCATCCTTTTCAACAATCACAAACCTGTCGGGTTCATACGGGTATCCTTTCACGATATCCTCGGAGGTGACGACTTTGCTGCATTTCTTGCATTTCTTGTCGTACCCGATCGGTCCGTGGTCTTCCTTATGAAGTTGATTGAAGCGGATTGTCTGATCCGTATCCACTGCATTGTAAATGCGAACGGGAATTGTGACAAGCGAGAAGCGAATATGGCCCTTCCAGATTGCTCTCATGTATACCTCCGAAACTTGTGAAAGAACAGCAAACGTGCCGAAATCAAAAAGTGCCCGAAATATGTACAGCAAAATATACGGCAGCCGGATGCCAAGTGCAAACATCGAAAGGCCGCCTGAGGGGTTCGTGTCGGCCTCCGCCTGCTCCTCCTACATCAAAATGTAGGGGCCGGATGTCCGCTTCTTTCGTAACACGCTGAAAACAAATCTTTCCAACATCAATTCACCGGAGGTTCTATGCAGTGCAGGTCGTTGTTGTTTGCAGCTCTTTTTGCTGTTCCTGCCTTTGCCTACAGTCAAACAATGGTCAAGGTCAATCTCCTTGACCTCTACGGTCAGGTTCCATCGCCCCCTAAATCCGTTCAAGAGGCCTACTCCCGCGCCAAATGTACAGTGAACGGCGATAACTATTTTTGTGATACCAAAGAGTTCTACAGGCGGATCAATGAAAAGATCAACAAGATCGGAGAACAAGTCGAAAGAACGAATGTTGCCCTGACTGTTCCCGGAACACCCGCGATGGCAAGCGTCGATCCGCAAGTGATGGAACGGAAGATGGCATCCATGAGTCAGGCCGAGAAAGTGCAATATGCAATGGCCGTGATGCAGCAGATGAACCTCGGACCGAAGGCTCTCGCTCCTGAATCCGATGAAGTACAGAAAGCTGTAGAGGAATACAGCCGCCTTGCAGGCGACACGCAGGGCTTTGCAGAACGAGTTGCGAGGAAAGGTCAGATTGATGTTGACCGCGACCGCAAACACCGTGAAGTCAATGCCTGGGCTGAAGCCGAAATAGGGAAATTGCCGTACGTCGATTTCTCCGAAGCCGGCCGATTCAAGGATCAGAGGAAAGTCCATGCCATTCACGTGAAGGCAATGGAAAAGCACATTGCCGTCGAGAACGAGTATCTGGATGTGTTTCGAAAGTATTGGAATGATGTTCTGCTTGCTTACACAGCACGCTATACAACACTGCAACAAAACCTCGCGGCAATCAATTACGGAGAGGATGCAAAGAACATTGAAACGAAACGTCATCTGATCGGGGCAATGCAGTTAATGATGGGGCCGGCGTCGGAATTGCTCGTTCTTTCCGGGGATGCAACAAATACGGCCCTGAATTGGTGGACACAGAAACTGAAGCTTGACTACCAGAGTCGATCCTATTAGTAATTGGTTGGAAGGATATCAACTATCAGGAAGCCCCGGGCAAGAAACTCGGGGCTTCCTTCTATAGTGGCTTGACAAAGCACTGAATCTCTTCTTATATTTTTTCATATCCTTCTTCAATCTCTCTATTCGTTGCAAAAGCAGCAGAAATTCTTTCCTCACACCGTACATCAGGAGGTTGCATGCCCAAGTCAACTGCCGCCATTGTGTTTCTTTCTTTCACGCTCGCAGCATGCGGGCCGCCCGAACCCCGCCTCATTCCGTTGTTTGAGAATCTCTCACACTATAACCGCAACGTGACGACAAAAAACGAGGAAGCGCAGAAATACTTCGATCAGGGTTTCACGCTGTATTACGGCTTCAATCATGAGGCGGCGATCCTTTCGTTCCGGCAGGCATCGATATTGGACTCGCTGTGCGCAATGACGTGGTGGGGTCAAGCAATCTCGGCAGGCCCGAATATTAACAATCCGGCAATGGACAGTAGCGCTGCGCTTGCTGCGTGGGAGGCCTTGCAGAAAGCAAAGGGCGTTGCGGTGTATGCCTCGCCGGTTGAGCAGGATCTGATCTTCGCTCTCGCGGCACGCTACACATGGCCCCCTCCGGATGATCGGAGACCACTCGATATTGAGTATGCGAATGCAATGCGTCGTGTGTGGGAGAACTATCCGGACGACCCGGATGTCGGCGCGTTGTTCGCCGACGCCATGATGAATCTTCGTCCGTGGGATTTATGGACTCCGGCGGGTACGCCACAACCCGGCACGCCTGAAATTGTTGCTACGCTTGAGCGTGTGCTTGAACTGCAGCCGAATCATCCCGGTGCATGCCATTTCTACATTCACACAATGGAGGCTTCACCGACTCCCGGGAAAGCCCTTCCGGCGGCAGACTCGCTCCGGCATCGCGTGCCGGGAGCGGGGCATCTTGTTCATATGCCGTCGCATATTGATATCCGTGTCGGTCACTACGATGAGGCGGTGAAGGCGAACCAGCGCGCAATCATTGCGGATACCGCGTGGATTCAACGCGGCGGATTTTACACATTCTACCGGGCGCATAATTTTCATTTTCTTGCCTATGCGGCGATGTTCGAGGGAAGAAAAGAACTGGCCATGAAGGCTGCGCGTGATATGGTCGAGCAAATCCCTCTTGAAGTGGTGCGCGAATATGCCGACTACCTCGACGGATTTATAGCGGTTCCGACTCATGTGATGGTACGCTTCGGAATGTGGGAGGAAATTCTGAGCGAACCGAAACCGCCGGACGATCTTATCGCGACAACGGCCTTCTGGCACTATGGCCGCACGGTGGCTTTCGCCGCCTCGGGTCGCGTTCCGGAAGCCACGGCCGAGTTGGATGCGTTTAAGAAAGTCGCAGCCGCAGTACCGGAAAGTCGGTTGAACGGCAACAATCCTGTCAGAACAATCCTGCAAGTCGGACTTCGGATGGCGGAAGGCGAACTCGAGTATCGCCGGAAGAACTATCCCAAGGCATTTACCCTGTTACGGCAAGCCGTACAGTTCGATGATTCACTCCGGTATGATGAACCCTGGGGGTGGATGATGCCCGTGCGCCATTCGCTGGGCGCTTTGTTGCTTGAGCAGGGTCGCATCAAAGAGGCGGAGGAAGTCTATCGCAGGGATTTGGAACGGCATCCGAACAATGGCTGGGCATTGAAGGGGCTTGCATCATGTCTGCACCGAAGCGGCAAACATGAAGAGGCGGCCGCGATCGATGAGAAGTTCAAAGCCGCCTGGGCACGGTCGGATATTCCGTTGAAGACGTCGTGCTTCTGCAGTCCGGGAGATGCCCTTTGATTACCTACCCGAAGCCCCGCTTCGGGTTTTTTTGATTTTTCTTGAACGGTAGACCTTGAGCTTCATGCGATTGAGCGCTACATTGAATACGAAGACACGTTCAAATCGCAAGAGGTCAATAATGATTTGTAAGATACAGACATACACATTTCTATTCTTTCTCATTCCCTGTGTCGCGAATGCCTGGCAATTGAGTTTCCCGCAGGATACGATTGCCTACAACGACAAGTTCAACAACAGGCAAGGTATTGCATTTGATTCGGAAGGCACTATCCATGTTGTGTATTCCGGACAAATCGGAACGAACTCCGCAACCCGTGAAATCTACTACGTTACCGACAGCGCCAATACTCTTGTTACGAAGCATGTTACAGCGAACCTTGTCGACGATAACTATCCAACGATTACGCTTGACAAGTACGATAACGTACATGTCGGGTATCTCGGGCGGGATGCGGGGACCCTGTTTCAGGTGCAATACAGCCGATTGGATGGAGATACATTCACAACTCCGGTGTTCATCACATCTGCCGGCTTGAACAAAGCCACGCCGATGTGTGCAATCGGACCCGACAGCGTTCTGCATTTCGTGTATCACACTTTTCCCCAGTCGGGGACTCAGCACGCCTATTACCGGCGGTATGATTTGCGCGATCTCTCCCTTTCTCCGGAACAGTTGCTTTTTGAAGCGAGTATTACGGGCGACTTTGATTCCGGAATTGCAGTGGATACCGCAGGCTTCGTGCACATCGTGACAAAAACAGGCTCTGCCTTCGGCGGGCCTTTGAAGTACTATACGAACAGAACCGGTACGTTGGTCGAAACCCCGACCGGCGTTGCAGTCGATGTTGACTATCCCCGGATCCTTGTCAGCAAGGACAACGTTGTTCACATTCTCTACAGAAATTCACCGACAGAAGTTCTGCAGGTTGTCAATAATGCCTCGGGAAGTTTCGGATCGCCCGTTCCGGTCTCGGCTCCCGGCCAGCGTCCTGCCGGATACCACAATTTTGCTTCGGATGATGAAGGGAGGATTTTCGTGGTGTATCAATCGAGTGTAGCAGCATCCGGGCGCGGGTGGTATCTCGTTCATGGGAAGAACGGAGCCTTTTCAGATACGCTTCAGGTGGCCGACTTGCCGCCGGGGTACGTTACACGAAACACTTCGGCAATTGCCGCACGGGGAAACGGTGAGATTGCGGTTACGTATTCTCCCGGTGCAGTCCGGAATTCCGTGGTAGTCTGTGACATTTTCATGAAGCGGGGAACAATTCAAACGACAATTGTCCGGGAAGAAGGCGGGCAACCCGTCTCATTTGCCCTTCATCAGAACTATCCCAACCCGTTTAATCCGACTACAACCATCAAATTCTCACTTCCCTCATCTGGAAGCATGTTGCACGGAACGTCCCTGCGGGTGTACGATGTACTCGGTCGCGAGGTCACGACGCTGGTGAACGAGAATCTGCAGGCAGGAAATTACGAGGTTACGTTCGATGCGGCGGGGTTGGCAAGCGGCGTGTACATCTATCGCTTGCAGGCCGGTGAATTTTCGACTTCCGCAAGAATGATCCTGATGCGCTGACATTTTTCGATGTGACAGAATGCAGAAAGTCCCGACTGGAAAGGCCGGGACTTCTCTTCTGCAATCTCCATTTACGCTACCTATTCAAATACAGGCGAGCATCCGGTCCGAGGGGGAGGTCAAGCAGAATCCATCCGATGAACAGGATCGACCAGATAATCAGGAACACCACGGAATAGGGCAACATTGTTGAGATGACAGTGCCGATGCCCGAGTTCTTCTCATACTTTTCGACAAATGCAACGATCAGCGCAAAGTATGACATCATGGGGGAGATGATGTTGGTGACGCTATCGCCAACCCTGTAAGCGCCCTGCACTAATTCGGGCGAATAGCCGAGCAGCATGAGCATCGGTATGAACACAGGCGCCATCACTGCCCACTTTGCCGAAGCGCTTCCGATGAACAGGTTGATTGTTGCTGAGAGCAGAATAAAAGCAAGCAGCAAGGGGATGTCTCCCAAACCCGAGTTCTTCAGAAACGCGGCTCCTTCGATAGCGACGATGAGTCCGAGATTTGTTTCCCGGAAGAACGCAACAAACTGTGAAGCGAAGAACACCAGCACAATGTACACGCCCATCGCCTCCATCGCCTTTCCCATTCCCTTCATAACATCGGAATCGCTTTTATATGTGCGGGCGCCGATGCCGTAGGCAATGCCTCCGATGGCGGCGCCGAGGAAGATGAACGCAACAATCCCATCCATAAAAGGCGAATGCAGTATTTCCCACGTCTTCGGATTGCGCAGATATCCCGTTTCAGGGATGACGCCGCCGAGGAGGAATGCCGCGAACAGTGATGCTCCGACGATTGCATATCGTAGCCCGCGTTTTTCCTCTTTGGTCAGAGAAGTTAATGCCTGCGGCTTGGCGTCGCCTTTGTATTCGCCGAGCCGCGGGATAACGATGCGTTCGGTCACCCACGTTCCGGCGGTTGCAATGAAGAAGGTCGAGACGAACATGAAGTAGTAGTTTGCGGCCGCATTGACCTTGTATCCCGGCATGATGATGCTTGCTGCTTCCTGCGAAAGGCCGGCAAGCAACGGATCAATTGTTCCGAGCAGCAGGTTCGCGCTGTATCCGCCTGAAACTCCGGCAAACGCCGCTGCCATTCCTGCAATCGGATGTCTGCCTACGGCGAGAAAAATGATCGCCCCCAGAGGAACGAGCAACACGTATCCGACTTCACTTGCGGTGTTGGAGAGAACCCCGGAAAACACCAGCACAAACGTCAGCAGTTTTCGCGGAGCGGAGATGACGAGCAACCGAAGCACGGTGCCGATGAGTCCGCTGCTTTCGGCAATGCCGATACCCAACATCGCCACCAACACCGTCCCCAACGGGGCAAAGCCTGTGAAGTTCGTCACCATTTTCGTCACTATGCGATGCAGTCCGTCGGCAGAAAGCAGGTTGACGGGATGGACTGTTTCGCCCGTTCCCGGATGCACGACAGCGAGATCAAACATCGAAGCAATTCCGGAAACGACCACTACCAGTCCCGCGAAAATTGCAAACAGCGTTGCGGGATGAGGCAACGCGTTTCCCACCCGTTCAATCAGTCCGAGAACCCGGTTCAGGATGTTCTTCTTCTCTGCCATACGTGTATGTTTCCTTTCAGGGATAAAGAAAAGGATGGTATACCGAAACAGCCCTAATCAATGCAATCCCTGCAAAACATCCAAGAGGAATTTTGCCGGGAGATAGGTTGAATGCTTGAGTGAAATGAGCGCTACGGAACGTCTCCCTTTACAGCCATTTCGATATCTTCGGAACCGTTGCCGCCGGCAAACACCGGTGCAGTTTCAGGAACCGCCTGCACCGACTCTTTCGAGAAGTAGGAGTAGATGGCCGGTATTACGAACAGTGTCAGTCCTCCCGAAAAGATAAGCCCGCCAATAACTGCTATACCCATTGACACACGGCTCTCAGCGCCCGCGCCAAGGCCTAATGCAATCGGGAGGATGCCGAGAATAGTTGAAAGACTCGTCATCAAAATCGGTCGGAAGCGGGCCGTGGCTGCGCTGATGACCGCATTGCGAACCGACATGCCGGTTGCCTTCCGTTGATTGGCAAACTCGACGATGAGAATGCCGTTCTTCGTCACAAGCCCGATCAACATGATCTGCCCGATCTGGCTGAAGATGTTGAAGGTTTGATTGAAATACCAGAGTGACAGCATAGCGCCCGCCACGGCGAGCGGAACGGTGAACATGATGATGAACGGATCGCGGAAGCTTTCAAACTGCGCAGCCAGAACAAGGTAAGTGAGAACAAGGGCAAGGATAAACACGAACAGCAGGCTCTGCGAACTGTCGGCAAAGTCGCGTGCTGCTCCCGAAAGGGCGGTACTGAATGATTCATCCAGAACCCTGTCGGCAATCTGATCCATTGCAGTGATGCCGTCACCCAGGGTGTAACCCGGATTGAGTCCGGCAGAAATTGTTGCCGCGATTTGCCTGTCGAAGCGGTACAGCTCCGGGGGTGTTGCCTGTTCGCTGAGCGTGACGAGATTGTCGAGTTGTATCAGCTCACCGTTCCTGCTCCGCACAAAAATAGAGGCGAGGCTCTGCGGCGCATCGCGGTTTGCCCGTGTGAGCTGACCGATAACCTGGTACTGTTTTCCGTCTCTGATAAAATATCCGTACCGTTGATCGCTGAGTGTAAGTTGCAGGGTCTGGGCAATCTCGCTCACCGAAACACCTAACGAACGGGCACGCTCGCGGTTGATTTCAATAACCAGTTCCGGTTTGTTGAACTTCAGGTCAACATCCGCAACGCTGAACACGGGGTTGCTGTTGACTTCGTCAAGAAAGCGTGGCAGCACTTCCTTCAGCTTCTCGAATCTGAGTGCCTTGATAACATACCGGACAGGCAAGCCGAAGCGCGCACCGCCCCCGCCGATAGCGATGGTTTGTTCCTGCACAACAATGGTCCGGGCGTCATCCAACCTACGCACCGAACGGGAAAGGGCTTCCGCAATCTGTTGCTGTGTGCGGTTCCGTTCCTCCGGTGGAATGAGAGTCACTGTCGTTCTACCCGCGTTGGACGCCCCCGCAAAGCCGGAGGTGTTCGCAATAACGGCATCCACCTCAGGCACGTCACGGCGTATCAAGTCGATGAGGCTGTCCATGTACGCATCCATCCGGTCGAATGACGTTCCTTCGGGTGCCGTTGAGTTGATGCGGAGCCGGCTGCGATCTTCCATCGGCGCCAGTTCCTGCGGCAGCACGGAGAAGAATATCCACATCATCCCCGCAGACACGAGAATCGCCGCAAACGCATATTGGCGGCGCCGCATGAAAGCAGTGAGGGTCCGTTCGTACCAGCCGATGAGCAGGGCAAAGTACGGCTCGGTTCTGTTGTAGAATTTGTTATGCCCCATGTGAGGCTTGATAAGCCGGGTGCACACCATCGGGGTGAGTGTCAACGCTACGAAGGAGGAGAGAAATACCGCTCCGCCGATCACAACGCCGAATTCCCTGAACAACCTCCCCGTCAATCCCTCCAAAAACATGATGGGCATAAATACGGCAATCAGCGCGACCGTTGTGGAGATGATGGCGAAGAAGACTTCTTTCGAGCCCTTCAATCCGGCCTCGATCGGGTTCATTCCCTGTTCGATTTTGGAGTAGATGTTCTCTAACACGACAATGGCATCATCCACCACCAGCCCGATGGCAAGGACAAACCCGAGGAGAGTCAGAACGTTGATGGAGAAGCCCGCAAGGTACATAATGAAGAACGACCCGATCAGCGAAATGGGTATGGCAAAGACGGGAATCAGCGTCGTCCGCCAGTCGCGAAGGAACAGGAAGATGACAAACACAACCAGGGCGAAAGCAAGAAAGATCGTCTCCCGTACTTCGGCAATCGACGCTCTGATGTATTTTGTCGTATCGAAGCCGATGCTCAACTCGACGTCGTCGGCAAGATCTTTCTTGATCTCTTCGATTCTTTTATAGAATTCATCGGCAATCGCAATATGATTCGAGCCGGGCTGGGGGAAAATGGCGACGGCAACTCGTGGTCCGGCAAGGCCTTTCGAAATCGACCGTTCGTCTTCCGGTGCAAGTTCCGCGTACCCGACGTCTTTGAAGCGGACAATCCTGCCTTCCTGTTCACGGATGATGAGATTGTTGAATTCCTCCGCCGTTTCGAGTCTGCTCAACGTTCGTACTGTCAGTTCCACGTGATGTCCTTCGATCCGGCCAGCGGGGAGTTCGATGTTCTCGGCATTCAAGGCGGTACGGACATCAAGCGGCGTAACTTGATACGCTGCTAATTGGCGCGGATCCATCCGGAGCTTCATCGAGTAGCGCTTCTCGCCGAAGATCCGGACGTTGCTCACGCCGGGAATTGTTTGCAGTCGCTCACGAAACACCCTGTCGGCGAGGTCGGACAGTTGCAGAAGTCCGCGCGTGCTGCTGCTGACGTTCATGATAACAATCGGACTTGCGTCGGCATCGGCTTTTGAAACCACGGGCGGATCGACATCGGGGGGGAGGCTCCGTACGGCTCCTGCAACCTTGTCGCGAACATCGTTCGCGGCGGTTTCCAGATCAACCTCGAGATCAAATTCAATGGTAATGTTGCTGCGCCCTTCGCGGCTGGTGGAATTGAGTGTGCGGATGCCCGGCACACTGCTGATTGCTTCTTCAAGCCGTTCCGTGATCTGCGATTCAATCACTGTGGCGTTGGCGCCCGGGTACGATGTGCTGACGGAAATGATTGCAGGATCAACATTGGGGAGCTCACGCACGCCGAGATACGTGAACCCGATGAAGCCGAATAACATAATCACAATCGCCATGACGATTGTGAGAACGGGGCGTTGTATGCTTACTGCTGATAGACTCATTGGAGTTCCGCTTGTGTGTTTCCGATGGGCCGTACGGTCATTCCCGGTCTCATCTGAAGTATAGCCGAAGTGATCAGCGTATCTCCTGCCTGCAGGCCGCCCACGATCTCGACCAAATCTTCTGTTCGGGTGCCGATTTCTACAGGTTGGGACTCTGCTTTTCCATTCTTGTACACGTACACTCGATGGCCTCTGAGTTCGGGAATCAGCGCATACGCCGGAATGCTGAGAGCTTCCCGCTCGCTCAGCAGCAACGTGATTGTTGCGAATGAGCCGGGGAGGAGAAGCTCCTGCGGGTTCGCGGCGAGTGCACGCAGGCGCAATGTCCGGGTTGTTTGATCAATGCGGGAGTCTTTCGAGTAGACTTTCCCCTCGAACTGCATCGGGCGGTTTTGCACGCGGAATGTGATTGGATCGCCGGCCTTGATTTCGCCTGCATATTTTTCGGGGATAGTAAAGTCGATCTTCATGCGGCTGTTATCTTGCAGCGTTGTAATCACCGTAGCGGGAGAAATGTAACTGCCTTCGCTGACAAACCGGAGGCCGATTGTACCGTCGAACGGCGCCCGGATTTCCGTCTTTGCTATCTGTGCCTCAATCAGTTGTGCCTCGGCCTTGACGATATTCAATTCGTTTGTGGCATTCTTGTACTCTTCTTCACTTACGAAATTCTTCTCAAACAATTGCCGTTGCCGTTCGGCTTGTTGTTCGCCGATTGCAAGCCGTGATGTTGCCCGGAGCAATTGTGCCTGCAACTCATCATCGTTGATCTTCACTAACACGGCTCCCTTGCGTACTTTGGCCCCTTCCGTGAACAGAATCCGCTCGATCTGTCCCGAGACTTGAGAGCGTATCTCGACAGATTCGTTCGAGAGGACGGTTCCCACGGCTGTGACTTGACTGCCGATTTTCTGCAATTGTACCATCATGGTCTGTACCTGCATTTGCTGGTCACGACCTGCTGGGGTACGGTTTCGCGAGCCGGTACCATCGGAGGAGATAATTTTGGGAAGAATGAAAACGATAAGTATAAGAGCAATGCCCGAAATGAGTGCAATTCGTTTCGCTTTTGGGGTCATGAGGATTTTTTAGAATAGCGGTGTATCATTCCATTTATTAACGACCCAGGGTCTGAGTCGGTTCCTTGAATTCGTATTTAACAATGAACGGAGAAAGCACCGTAACCGCAATATGCGCAAAGGGTTGCTTCAGGATGTTCCTGTCGGACATGAACAAACGCATATCAGACGCCGTTGATTATTGGATGAATCCGCATAAGCCGGGTTTAGTTGATTAAGGCGAATTCATGTGTAGCGTACATAGCGAGGGGGCGGGAATTGTTGTAACCAATGTGTGCACTTGCATTTTGCTTTCCGCCCTCATATATTCGCGCAGTCCCCTGAACCGCCGTCCGTTCTTCATACATACAGTGAAGGTTGGTTCCGAGGTGTAACAATCACGATTGTTTCACTTCAACCTGCGAGAGGAGAGTTCCCATGCGCGCCCGCCATCGTTTTCTGTTAACCTGCATCCTGTTTGTCGCCGTCCATTCCGGACCAGCCCAGGTTCCCTACAAAGTTACACCAATCTATACGCCGCCGCTTGACCGAAGCAAACTTGAGCTTGATGTTCGAGCGTTGGCGTACCAGGGCACCGGCACGTTGCCGATGTTTGATGGAGACTATTTCAGTATCACGCTGTCCTCCGGCGAAGCGCAAACGGGAGGAAAACAGGAAGGGGTCCGTTCGGTTGTTGATGCCGTACTTGCCAGCATGAATTGGAAGCGTCCTGCGGAGGAATTGCGCTACTTCAAAATTGTTCCTCCGCGCCCGCCCGATAGCGGGATGATGGAACAGGAAATCAAGATGATGGAGGATACAACACGGCGGCGCATCAAAGGCCGGTTCGGTCAAATCAACAAAGCAACGGAAGAGGCGATCGGCGAGTTTTCAAATGACCTCCGCAAGCAAATGAACCGACCGTCGGAGACGTTCGTGTTCGATCAGCTCTTTCGGGGAACGAAGATCGAGCATGCAGGGATTGTGGCTACCGTCCGCTCGGGGATGGTCACATCCCTTTCCGGTCGTGTCTTCAATACCGTAAACATCACAAACAGGGAACGGCTCGATGCTGCACGGGCACAACAAGCCGCAGAGCAGCATATCAACACGACATCGCAAACAACCGGTGTTTCCGTGCCCCCGAAGAAGGTGATTTTGCCGTACGGCTCCGGCCTGCAGTACGCGTGGAAGATGGAGATCTCCGCGGAAGACGGCCCGTATGAAGTATGGGTGGATGCCGATGACGGCAAGGTGTTACAGCTTGAACCGTTGTTTTCGTTCGACGCTGCTCGAGGTCTCGTGTTCAATCCGAGTCCGAATGCGGGCACGCGGGAGTTGACGTTCGAAGTGGATGCCCCGTCCGGCAATCAATACCGGCTGCGGTTGAATAATGTTCTCGATGTCAATAACAACGGAGCCGACGGAATGAGTACGGGCGACCTTACGATTGCGTCGGGTTCGGGTGAGGCGAACTTCAATGTGAATCCGATTAACGGCACGGTTGTAAACCGGACGAATCAAACGAACTACAACTCCCGCTTTCAGGAAGTGAACGTGTTTGCCTGGGTTCATGAAATGAGAAAGAACTACGAAGCGTGGGGAAGCCAGGCCTTTCCGTCTATCACCGCAACAGTCAATCACAACAACCCGTGCGGATTCGGCATCAATAATGCCTGTGCAAGCGGAACGAACTCACTCACCTTCGGCATCGGATCGGCGACGACCGGTACTGCCGCGACATGCAATGATTTCTTCAACTCGGCCATTGATGCCACGGTTATTGCTCATGAATTCGGCCACCTTCTCAATCGTTTGCAGTACAATGCGGCGGGCGGCACCATCATCGGCTCTATCAACGAAGGTCTTGCAGACTATTGGGCAAACACCAATTTCAATACCGACACGTTTGGAGCGTTCTGGGCGGGAAATTGTGCCGCTCCGGTGCAAAGCAGTTTCGTGCCGCGACAGGCCGAGGCATTGGATGTTTTCCCCGAACATATCGTGAATTTCGGTGACGGATTTCCGCACAGCAACGGGCAGATTATCTGCTGGGCGCTCTGGAACGGGCGGCAGGAACTGCTCGATCAGAGCACGATCGGTGCTTTCAGCATGAATTTCAATTTGATTGCGGCAATGTCTCAGGCGGGGGTCGGCGTGCTGAACGGCATGACACACCGGCGGGTGCACGATTCCTTCCTGAATCTCATGCAACAACTTGTGCCGCGGTACGACTCGTCGCGTTCAATACACAAAGTGCTCAGCGGCTTTGCGCGAGCCGGTATGTTCCCGGAGGATAGGGAGGCTGTCATCGATATCAATGATGATTTTCTGGATCGGAATGATGTCGCAGGCCCCGTATTCACCATCTGGACGGGACGCGACTACACCTTCAACGGCGATAATGCCGATCAGACGAACAGGCCGTTCAATACACGCTTCACCGTTGAAGTGGCGAATGACGAGGCATTCACGGTGAATATCGTCTCAAGCGGGTCACTCGGAGGTGTTGTCGCCGGAGCCGGAGGCACGGCAACGTGGCAAATCCCGGCCACGAACTGGAACACGCTCAGGATGCAAGACCAGCTTTTCTACCGTCTGACAACAACCGACAACGCCGGAGCAAACATCCGTCGTAGCGGGTTCGGCGGACTCCGGCCGGCAGGCAGAGCCGTGATAAACGAAAGCGGGCAATGCGAGTGTGCATGCTCGGCGTCTGCAAGGGAAAACCCGAAACCGTTTGCATTGATTACGCTGATACCTCTCGTCGGCGCGGCTGTTTGGCGAAGAATGATCAAGCAGAAAGAATCTGCCCGTGCGTCCGCGGATCGTTGAAAACCTGAACGCAACATTCGACACGAACATCTTCTCGTACCTTGTCCCTGATCCGGCGTTCATGTATGCCGTTGCTATTGCCGTGTGCGCAGTTATCGTTGTGCGCAGAAGCAGTGAAGATGGCCTCTCCCGGTATCATGCTCTCGGCGGCGTGATCTGGGGAACAGTGGGCGGTTTGATCGGGGCGCGGGTGTTCTTCCTGCTGACCCACTACGAGCGGGTTCTCTACAATCCTGCCATGCTGTTCGATCTGAACGGGGCGACTGTTTCGTGGGGAGCCTACATCGGCGGGGCCGCCGCTCTTCTCATCTATTTCAAACTGAAAGGCCAACCGTCCCTCCGGTATCTCGATGTGATTGCAAGCTGTGCCGGAATCGGAATCTTCTTCGGGAGAATAAGTTGTTTTCTCAACGGCGATGATTACGGCACGATGACTTCAATTGCGTGGGGCGTATCGTTTCCTCACGGGAGTTTTCCTTTTGCCGCGCAAGTGAAGGAGGGTCTGATCGATCCGCTTGCGTCGCTTTCGCTCCCCGTTCATCCGGTTCAGCTCTACGGCTCGCTGAAAGGGCTTGCACTCTTCATCGTGTTCACAACGCTGTGGCGGCGATTTGCATTGCCGGCAGGAACGCTGTTTTGTGCGTATTGGATGGCGTTCTCTCTTGTGCGCTTCAGTATCGAATTCTTCCGTGGAGATGTAAGCAGGGGATTCATAGGGCCTCTTTCGACGGGTCAACTCATGTCGATGATTATTTTCGTCTGCAGCGCAGCGGCTGTCGGTTATGCGTTTGCGACGAAGCGCGATCGTTTTTCTGTCCGGAATTCTGTTGTTGTACAACAATAAGGGAAAGATGATGAAGACTCCCGCAATGCAAAGGACAACCGTTGCTGTCCTTGCGTGTCTGATGTTCGGTGGATGCTGTTCATCTACAGTGACAACCATCGTGCTGGTCCGTCATGCCGAGCGATTGAACAACACCGATACGACTCCGCTTTCTCCGGCGGGATTTCAGCGTGCCGGCGCCCTCAGGCACGCCCTCGATTCTGCAGGGATCCGGACCATCTTCGTGACAGATAAATTGCGAACGCAGCAAACCGCTGAATCTCTCAGGGTCGCCCATTCGTTGCCTGAGGTTCAACTTCCCGCCAGCGAGACGCAACGCCTCGTCGATTCGCTTCGTTCACGATCGGGACAAAAATTGCTTGTCGTCGGGCATTCGGATACTGTGCCGCAAATCATTGAGGCATTTGGTTTTAGCCCGCCTCCGGCAATCGGAGGGACAGAATTTGACAAGATGTTCATTCTTACATTGCGCAAGAATGCGAACCGCCTTCTGCAACTTCAATATGGAGCGAAATCACCGTAACTCCTCCGCAACGTGTTCGCCCGACGAAACCAAATCCACCGGCAGCCGTATTCATAAGCGCTGATCAAACTCTTTTCCGGGAATATGTGTGCCCGGTGGACCAACCCTTTACGGGGCAATCAATCCGGCGTTTTGATGGTGGCGTCGGGTTGGTTGCACCGGGCATGTTCTCTCCTCACTCTCTTCGTTCAAATGTTCTTGTTCTCCACTCTCCTTTGTTGTTTCTTGTATGGAGTGCAGAGTCGCGCACAACAATTACGGCAACCCGTATCGCAACATTGAAGAAAGTGTGAGTAATGAAGAGTCGATATTCCGTTATCGGTTTGATCATTGTTGTGCTCACCGCTTCGGCTTCGGGACAACTACAACCGGCCCCGCTTATCATCGCACACAGGGGCGCGCCGCTTGTTGCCCCGGAGAACACGCTCGCATCATTTCGTGCCGCCATCGCAATGAAGGCTGATGTGTTGGAGATTGATTTGCGGGCGACAAACGACGGTCACTTCGTTGTTATGCACGATGCAGCCGTCAACCGCACAACCAACGGCAAGGGAAAAGTTTCAGAAAAGAGACTCTCCGAACTGCGTGCTCTCGACGCGGGCAATTGGTTTGACGCACGATTTGCCGGTGAGAAGGTTCCGGCGCTGGAGGAGGTTCTCGCTTTGCTTGATTCGAGTCTTCTGCTGATTGCAGAGTTGAAAGGGAGTTCCGATGACGGCAGCGTTGAAGCACGGCTCGTGCAGAAGATCGTCGAAAGCGGCAAGCAACGGCAAGTCATTCTCAAATCATTTGAGATTGACGTGATTGAACGCTTCAAGAACCTGGCACCGGAAATCCCGCGGCTGTTTGTGTACGCGTTCAGGATTCCCTGGATGCATCTTATTGTCGGAACGGGAGTCTCCGGCGGGAGTGTGTTCGATGTTGACGCCCTGTACCTTCAGCCGCACTATCTTCTGTTATCCGCTTCCTTTGTCGAAGAGGCGCACCGCCGCGGATATAAAGTGGTGGCCTGGGGAGTTGATGAGGAGAAAACAATGCGCAAGGCGATCGAATTCGGTGTTGATGGAATCGAAACCGACAGACCCGATCTTCTGAGGTACATTCTCGATACTACACGGAAACCCGGGTAAGGATTGGCACCCGCCTGCTTCGAGACAAGAATCAGGTTCGGGTTTGAGGAATTGTTGGAAAATGAATAGCTTTGCTCACGTTTTGAGCATCACGATTGTGTCATCTCGTGATCCGGCAGATGCTTCCACAAAGGCAAAAGTCACAGGAGAACTATGGCAGATGAGCAAACCGGGAAAGCCGGCATCGGAACAAAAGCACTGAAGATCATCGGCGTCATCACCGCAATCATCTCCCTGATACTCGGTGTCCGTCAGATTGTGAATATGATTCAGGAGAATGCGGTCCGAAAAAACAAAGCTTTTGAACTGAAGGCGGAAGCGCAACATCTCGCGGCATCGGGTCTCTACAGCAAAGCATGGGACACGATGACGCAAGCTGTTGAATTAAACAGCGCGGAGCACGAAGCCCGGGTCGGGCTTGCAATGGAATGGCTGCGCAATGCCCGCATCTCCGGAACCGGGAGCCAGCCGGAAAAATCATTCTCCGACATTGTGAACAAACTGTCACCCGTGCTGCACCGGGCAATTGATACGACGCGCAGCGCATACGCCGCAACTGTTCGTGCTCACATCGGCTGGGCCGGATACTTGCTGTTCAAAGAAGGGGATCGAAGTGTGAAAGTCGAAGAGCATTTCCGCGAAGCGCTCCGGCTCGATTCGACGAACGTGTACGCGCATGTCATGTACGGTTTCTGGCTGCTGTATCCCGGACATAGCGGCGGCACACTTGACGAAGCGAACGCGCATTTTGCCGGAGCGGTGAACAGTGGCATGCAAAGACACTACGTCCGGCACCTGATGATTGCGGCATATCAAAACAGGCAGCGCCCCGACTGTCAGGCGCACATCATCAAGGTTGCCAATGAGATGCGCAGGAACGGCGAAGTGATGGAACGTGCCGACCGCGAGAGAATTTTAGGCGACGCGTACTTTCTCTACCGCAACGAGATTTTCGATGAAGTCGGCAGGATTCTGTCTCCCGACGAACACCTCGCAACGTTTACCTACCTGACCGATGGCGTTGATCTCGATGGCAAACCGTACTTGAAGGAAGCCCTCGCACGCTTCAAGAACCCTTGACCGGGTGTACGGGGGGGGAAACAGCGCGGCGATCTCTGTGTGCACACCGCCGCGAGTGCTGAGTGCAACTGATGTGCAAGCAACAAGACGAAGTACAAAGCAGGAAGCAGTATGAAATGCTCCGCAACCGTGCGGGGCATTTCTGTTTCAGGAGTGTTGATGCGAAGGGAAAAGCAGGGTTGCTTTCCACGGCCAAATTCATTACTCTAATGAGGCAATTTCCAAGGACGCTTAGCTCAGTTGGTCTAGAGCGCCTGCCTTACAAGCAGGAGGTCACTGGTTCAACTCCAGTAGCGTCCACAAGCGCCTGCTTATCCCGACAAACAGCGTCGGGATTCTCATTCCGACATCGAAGTTAGCGCCAGTTGCGTTCACAAAAAAAATCCCGACGGAGTCGGGATTTTTGCCTTAGAACCCCGCCCGTTATTTCAGCAACAATAGTTTCTTTGTGGTCGCCCCTGCTTCAGTCTGCAGCCTGCAAAAATAGATGCCGGTTGCTGCCTGCGCGGCATCCCAACGAACCCGATAGTTTCCGGCAGGTTGCTCCGCTCCAACAAGTTGTGCGACTTGCTGACCGAGTATGTTGTAAATGTTCAGTCTCACCTTTGATAAACCCGAAAGTGTGTACTGAATGGTTGTCGAACTGTTGAACGGGTTCGGGTAGTTTTGGAGCAACAGGAAACCTCCGGAGGGAATCACGTCCGCTGATTCGACAGAGGTTGTGAGTTGGCTGTAACGGGTTTCATTGTACGTGATTGATGCGTTGGTTGTCGAGGACGATGTCTTGACTTGCACCCAGTAGTAGTCATTCGGAGTCACGGACTTCACGGACGGGTCCACTTGCATCCAATCCGACCATTCAATGATCCCGACATCGTCGAACCATGTACTGCCGTTTCCCGATGATGGAGATGAACTTGTAAGTTGAATGTCAAAGAATGTCGTATTGGCAGCGGGGGCAAACTCCCTGTGATACAGCGCCCAGTCGGTCGTTCCGTTTACGAATGAACCGATGTCGGTTGAGCCAATCTCTAAGCCGCTTCTCGAACTGTAGTATTTCACTCTGATAATTGCATTGTTTGCATTGGAGGTTTTGACGTATCCGTAGAGGGAGTGTTTGGAAGAGGGAGAATTGCACAGTATACGCTTTTCAAGATTGGCTGTTGCTGTTCCCGATCCCGCTGCCCGGCGTTGCAACAACGACCGGCGTCCCCGGTAGTATGCAGTTGAATCATACTCGCCCCCGCCAACGTTCCACAGAGCGCAACCCTCGTTCTCAAAATTCCCGAACCAAACAACATCCCGCCCCAACCGGTATTGCCACGAACCCGAAGGACTCACCCTCTCGATAGACGAGATGCTGCCGCTTCTCATCAGGCGCAACGGCGCGGACACCCACTCTGCTCCTGCTTGTTGAATGCTGAGGGGAGATGTGTGGGAGATCGTCGAAGGCTGAAGCAGCGTTGTATCGAGCACAATGCCGGCAGTTACCGACTCGGAATCAACGATCATGTACGTGCCGAGATCTTTTGAGCGTTTTGAGAGATAGTTGAGAAGATGAAGTCCGAATTCGCCTGATGCCCTGCGGGGAATGTAGTGATCGATAAACGCGGGAGTTACCGAGTAGTCGTGGAATCCCCGTTGATCGATTTTTGCATTGAGAATTGCGGTAGGCATTGTTTCCGGATATTCGAGGTCAAACGTGAAATTGCCGAGTGAGTGGGCGATCAGCTTTCCTTGGTACGCCTGAAATCCCTGGAGAATATGCGGGTGATGGCAGATGACGACATCTGCGCCGTTGTCAATGGCTTGCTGCCGAATCTGAATATCGGCGGGAAGGGGGGAATGCATGAACGGAGAATACTCTTCATCGGCTCCCTCATCTATCTCAATGCCTCTCGATGGCGCAAAGGAATATTCGCTGCCCGAATGCATCTCGACAACAACAAGGTCAGCAATATTCCGTACAGTATCGATTTGATTGCGGAGATTGCAAGGTGTCAGGTTGGCGAAACCCGGCTTGTTAAACCCCGCATTGAGGAACGGCTGCTCGTTGTTGTATTGTCCCGTTCGATCACTGGAAGCAACAAAAGCAATACACACTCCGGATTGTGAATAAAAGGCCGGAAGGAGCGCTTCGTAGGAGTCGGCTCCGGCGCCTGAAAAAACAATGTTGCTATTTCTCAAAACGGATTGCATCTGCTGCAATCCTGCAAGTCCGTAGTCAATCACGTGGTTGTTGGCGAGCGTTACGACATCAATTCCTGCATACGTCAATCCTGCAACGTTTGCGGGAGAACTTCTGAACACTACGCTTTTCGTCGGGTGGGGGGTTCCGGTGCTGGTAAGCGCGCTTTCGAGATTGGCAACGGTGATATCTGCTGCATCGCCGAGGTATGGCCGGGTTGGCGCAAAGATTGCCTGCACGCCCTGCGTGGGAATAATTCCGCCGGCTTGTTCATATCTGCGTGCCATCATAATGTCGCCGACGAAGTTTATCATGATCGGAAATGTCGTCTCACCGGGATCCACCTGAATCCGGCAGGATGCGCTTCCGCTCATCCCGCCCGGACTCGCAGCTTTTAGCAGAACCGTGTAAGGATGATCATCTTCGACGACGAATGTGTGCTGAGGATTGGGCAAGATGCTGGTTGTCTCATCACCAAAATTCCACAAAAAAGAATATGCCGTAGAGTCGGGAGTGACATGACTGAAGAACTGAACGTCGACGCTGTTCACGCCAAACCGGTTTGCATAGACACTGCCTATTGAGTAAGAGATTGAGACGACCGGCACGATAGGCAGTTCACTCGTGATGTCGACAATATCATCGAAAAAGATGACCGAGTGCGGGTCCACAGGTCTGCTGTTAATAAATACCAAGCCGGTAATAGTGGGGAGACGGCCGTACCGGGCGAGCCAATCATCTGCAATGGGAAGTTGATAGCGGTTCCACGAGCGGATCGGGAACGCCCCCTGATACACCGTGATCCACTCAGCCGGGCTTACTTGTTGTGTTCCGGCGAAGCAATACATCAACGTACGCGATGAATCGTCGATCACGCCGAAACCCTGAATCTCGCCGACACTGTCAATGTATGCCGCGACTTGCCAGACACTTCCGGTATCAAGGTTGCAGGGTGGGATTGCTTCGATCTTCCATGTATTCCCCCACAACTTCAGCGAATAGCGCGAGCCGGCATGCGGCAGAAGTGAGTCCACAGACCACGCATTGGGATGCTCGTCACGGCCCGGATAGGAGTTGAGATGAACTGTTCCGGACTCGAAGTTCTCGATTGTGTCTGCTACGGATTGAGAAAGCGTAACGTTCCGATTGTCTTGGGGGAAAGAAGAAGCGACAACGAGAAGGGTCATCGCAAGCAACAATTCACAGCGAAATGTACGTAGATTGTTTGTCACGTTGTCCGATCCATTCCAAGTCATATTCGGCCTTCACGCACTACGTCGTTCGGCCAAACGTTGCACCCCCTGTCGCGTGTGAACGCCACGGGGTTGCATTGAGCAACCCCGGCATATGTGACGATCCTCTTCAGTCTCCGCCCTATTTCAGGAGGATCATCTTGCGAACGCTTGAGAATACCTGGCCGTTTACTCCTTCTGCCTTCAGATGTATGAAGTAGACTCCGCTTGCGACGCTCATATTTGCATCGCTTTGCGAGTTCCATTCAGCGATCTTATTTCCTGCCGATTGTACTTCGTTGACGAGCATGCTTACCTCTTGCCCGAGGATATTGCAGATCCTGAGTGACACCTTGCTATCAAACGGAAGGGCATATCTGATAACAGTTGTTGGATTGAAGGGATTGGGGAAATTTTGCGCAAGGGAATACTCGAACGGCAATGCAAGAAGTTCCGGTGATTTCACGCCCGTGAGGATCGTCGGAGGGCGTGTTGTCCATCGTATAGTGGTTCCATCCCGAACCTCGGTGGCGCTTGAAGGATACGCACTATTGTACATATACTGCAAGCCTACCGTTTGGGCGCTGTTTTCGATGCCGATAGTGCACGATCCCTCTTCTCCTACAATCCGGTATTGGAAGATAATCTCGCCGTCGCCCGTCGGGGTGGGATAGAATGCCGGGTCGCAGAGTATGATTTGAAATGACTCGCGCAAAGTCGTACTGCCGAAATGACCGACGGAATCCCACTCAACAATGAATCGATGCGTTGACGCATCATTGTAGTGGAACAATTTGCTGGTCGGGTTGTTGCTGTTCTCGAACAAATCATCCCAAAACACAGCCACCATATTATTGACATTGTCGCTGTTGGGGAGCGGATAGTTGTTGTAGTTTGTCTGTGTTCCGGAACCGAACGCTATCCAGCCATCAGAGCTGACGCGGACTGTTGTGAACTGTGTGCCGTAGTACTTGAACGTGAAAGGCAGCGTCACCGTTACGGTGAAATCTCCCGGCGAAACGTACGGCACACGTGTTCCGACACCCCTGATTTCCACCCATTCGAACTTCGGTGACTGCTCGTAGAGGGAATCATCATTGGAGTAGGCATAATACCCGTGTGCGTCAGGGCCGGTTGGGTCCGCGCCCACAGGAAGTCCGACATTTAGTGAGAATGTGCGTAGAACTGAATAGGGGTAGTTGCCGCTCCGAGTGCTCAGAAGCAGGGAAAAGCTGTGGGACGACTCCAACGGGCATGACTCTGCAACTCTGACAACAAAGTAGTCGGCTGAACTGGTTGCGCTGTCGCCGACAGCCAGCGGGCCGAAACTGGCGGTAGAGTCGAGAACGGTGATGTACGGATCATCCGTTCGAAGGATTCCCACGACATCGGGGGCTATATCTTCGCCGGTATTGCGAATCTTGAGATAGAGGCGTGCTGTTTCTCCGGGATCAAGGCGACCGTTCTGACGCGATGACCCTTGATCATCAACAACAGTCGATGCATACTCGAGATTGCATCCAACAACATCCTTGTAAGTCAGGTAGCTCCATGAGTGTAACGAACTGCTGACATTCAGTTGCAGCGAGATTCTCGACCCCACAGGAGTTGTGGGCTTCAAGTAGAACTGCAGCGGCGATCCGTTCCCCGACGCCGAATCATTCGGCACGATGGTTCCATACGCTACCGGTCCCGGGTTCACCACCACCGTATGTGTAGTATCTGAAACGGAAAGCGTTGCCTGAACATGTGCGGAGGGCTGCGTTCCCCAATTTTTGAGCCGGTACGAAATCTCGAAAGTCTCATTCGGGTTGATTTTGCCGTCAAGGTTTCCGCTGACTTCTGTGATTGCAGGCTCACCCAACGGGGCGACGTGTTCTTCGCTTGAAACAACTGCAATGCTGCCCTCCACCGGTACCACGCGCTGACCCCGCACGACAATCGAAAGCGTATCGATTCTTGATGACAGTAACTCAAGAGTTGCGGAGCCAGAAGCATCGGTAATGCCTGTTGCGTACACACTATCGCTTGCAACGCAAATCTCAGCCCCCGCAACGGGAACTGACGTTAGCGAATCAAGAACCGTAACTTGAATTTGGTCGTATCCTATGGAAATCTGACGTGTGTGGTTGACGTGTACGTTTTCCGGCACGTTCTTCCATAGATATGTACTCGGATCCCCGAGAACGGCATAAGCTCTGAAATGCAGAGGTACATACGGGTCGGAAGGAGTGTACAAATTGTACATGCGTATCTTGCCGCGCAACAATGATTGGGCCGGAGTATGCAGTCCTTCCTGGAAAAGTGCAACGTAAATGCCTTTGTCTATTGCATTGTTGTACTTTGTATGCGTGTTTCCCCACGTCGGGCCGACGAATGCGCAAGCGCCACGCGGAGTTGTAGCAGTCCCGAGTTCAAGCCATTGTTCGCCAAAACAGTTGCTGCCGCTTACGGCAAAGTTTGCCACACCGCATCCGATGCTTGTCACGAAGGTAAGCATCTCGCCATTGTTCACTGACGACACGTTCGTCGTACTAAACGGATAGCAGTTTGCCAGGGTCCATCCGCTGCTGGTTCCTTCGCCACGATAATTCAGAAAGCTGCGGCCGTTGTTGATTGCGGTGATAACATTCGAAACGTTGTAGATGCACGGGCCTTGGTAAAGATTCAATAACGTGTCAATCGTAAACCCGCCGCTCTCTCTCATGATATTCGACACCCATCGCTTCGTTTCAGGTTGTGTCGGGTACGCATTGTTCGCACAAACCACGGCGTGCGTGAACCAATCCCTGTTGGTACGATACGGAGTACGTTCGTACTTGATAATTTTGTTGATGATTGTCTGCAATCCGCTCACGGTACTGTGTGTGAACCGGCCGATGTACGCCTCCGGAAATACATCGTTCCCTTCTATTTCCACAAAGTAGTCCTCGTTGGCAAACGATTGTCCGGAGGCAGCCTTGATGGGCACATAACCGTAGTCTCCGCCGAGCAGAACATAGGTCGGCGGATATATCCAGTGAGAATAGCATTGCGTGATATAGTTTTTGATGATGTCGGGATTTGAGCTGGTGGCGCCGATTTCACTAAACTTGGTGAGCCTGACGTAGGTTCCGGTTTTATGTTTCCACTGCACGTAAGGCAGAAACGCCGTTGCAAACGTGTCGGGCACAATACACAAAAGAACCTCGCGCCCGGTTTCAAGCCCGCCGAAGTTCCTGTTGAGAACGCTCTCGTAGTTGAGAAACGAACTTCGGTACACAGCACCAAATGAACGTGGAATTGCCCGTTTCGGGCTGGTTTTAGGATTGATTCCCGTTCCCCCTCCATAGTTCACTCGTATGGTAATCGAGGTTGTGATGTAAACTTCCTTGGTTGCTGCATTGTACTGTACAGGATAAATAGCAACCCTCGCAATGCGAAAATCCCTGAACACAACAGGGTCGTCAATTGTCGCAATTGTCGCGGGGTAGAGGCTCGCAGAATGGTAGGCGTCTTCACTCTCAACAAAAGGTGGCTGAGGGGATCCTTCCTCCCATGACGGCTTGGCCGGAGGCAGAGCAAAACCGCTATATTTTTCCATAGCTCCCGTCTCTATCACGTGCACGGTTGCATCACCTCTGTCCGGGATAATAATCATCTCGGCAATATACGGCACCGACGGATGCCCGGCTTGGTCGGAGCTCATATCGTTCAGAAGATCAATGGAGTGATAGAGTTTGCCGTCGCCCGTGACATGGTTCACTTCAAAGCCGGGCACGTCCACCTTCAGAACAGTGGTAGTGCCATCGTCTTGAAGAACAGTCACTTTCGGAGCCGCAGGCAGTGCGCTTCCATTTTTCAGCGATACCCATTCAGTTCGTCCGGCCGACGTCAGCAATGCAATCGCCAGCGACAATGTGCAAGAAATTCGTATCATGTATCACGCCTTCCTTTGTGGTTCTTAGTTCTCTAATTCAGATGTTGGTGGCTGTATCTTCATTGAGCGGGAATCTTGACGATGATCAAGCCTTCAGTCTGGTCGGCGACGTAAACGTACCGTTGGTCAACGGCTAATCCAAGGGCATACTTCGTTTCAACAACCCCGATCAACGTCGGTGAGGAAGGTGCAGTAACGGAGAATATCTGCAGGCCTCTCAGTTCTGTCGTGACGTAAAGACGTCCGCTGCTGTACGCTACTTCCTTCGCGTAACCGCCTGTGGAATATCCGCCGATGATTTTGGGGTTGGCCATGTCGGAAAAATCAACGACGTAAATTCCTGCTGACCCGCAGGCAACGAAAGCGATCGGCTGGCTTCCCATTAATGCTGCATGCACCGCGTACCCGGGCAAATCCACCCATCCAACAGCAAGCTTGTCGGCAGTGTAGAATCCCTGTAAACGGCCGACATCTTTCAGATCGTACAGCGCCC
The DNA here is from genome assembly GCA_019637975.1 of Bacteroidota bacterium. NCBI lineage: Bacteria > Pseudomonadati > Bacteroidota > Bacteroidota bacterium. The sequence continues at coordinate 76,816 of JAHBUR010000015.1, forward strand.
ATCCCATCTCTCCGCAAGAAACCACCAGCAAGCTGTCCGGGGTTGTCGCCATTCCTCGGGCATAACCGGGAGTGATGATTGATCCGCGTGCATCGATATATCCGGGATCAACCTCGGAGACATTGGCAAAGCGGATACCGGCTTCACCCTTGCCTTCCAGAAGCCAGTCACCAAACACATGTACTTCGTTGGTGCTGCTTGCTGCGCCATAGTGGGCGACGAATGTCGGGGCGAGGGGGTTTCCCACGTTCACCGTGTTGATGCCGAAAGCTCCTGTTGCAAGGTAGACGATCGAATCCCTTCGAGTGATTTTGTAAGAATATCCGCGCACGCCGATATAGCACAGAGCGGCAACCTGTGGTGCATCTGCGTTCGCGACATTTACAACTGCTACGCCTCCCTCTCCCTCGGCGACGTAGGCGAGCGAGTCCTTCAAATCAATATCCTGGGCGTAGCCCGGAACAGGGAGCTTCGCGACAATAGTATAGCCTCCCGTTCCCGGATTCAACGACTCGGGAGCGGTTGGCTTGGCGCAGCCTGCAATCGCGCATGCACTTAGAACTAGGAAGGCCTGTTTGAACATCTCTTTCCGATCTCCTTTCACTACAATCGTTAAGGAACAATGTTGAATGCGTACCGGACGTCCAACCCGACTTGATATTGACGATAATCCTTTTCTGCGGACAAATATTCGGCATTCTGGGTTGCTGCCGTTTTGACTTTCCTGTCGTGCCAACCGAACGAGAGCATGAGCCCAAGATTTTTGAGAAGTTCGAAATTGTACGAAGCCGATACCCTGTAGCTCCGGTCATCACGACCGGCATGATTGGGATCCAACTCAAGGAAGTGTGTTGAGGTATAGCAACTGCGTGAAAACTCCCCTCCGACTCCGATGCTGTTTTTTCGACCGAGAAACTTCGGCAACTGATACTCGACGGCGATACCGTACACGTTCTGGTTGTAAGAAGGATTCATATCTACCGTGCCGTCGCCGCGTGATGAAGTGGCTTCGAATTCCGCTGTGAGTTTGAGATTCTTCGTGACGGTGTGATATAGGATAATTCCAACCGAAATATTCTTGCAGTCATATTCCGTGAAATGCTCGTTGTAGAAGTAGCGGGCAAACGAAAACGTTGTCCGTACCCGCGTTGTCGTGAAAAGAGCATACTGCAACCATCCTCCAACCTCATCTTTTTTGAAACTGAATGGTTGATACACGATGGGGTCTCTGAAGCCGTACAGCGCGGTCCAATTCTCATCCCGGAAATGCCGCACATAGAACTCCGGTATGTAGCTGTAATCGATTTGTGCGGAGATCTTCTTGGACACATCCTGTCTCAGGGCGATCGCAACGTACGACCAGTCTTTGATGCTATTGTGAGTGTAGGTTCGTCGTCGGTAGTCAACTGTTGCATGCGTGGTTTGCGAACCGATTAGCCGCATCGTCAACCCGAGCCTGAATGAGTTGACGAGAATCAGATCATCGAGCGTACTATTGTGAAAACGTCCTGCGTCTTCACGGTTGTTAAACCGGGAGATGTATTTATCGGAGTAGCGCAGAATGTTGTTGTCGTAAAGTGACGAGGCTCCCAGTTCCATCTTTGCTGACGAAAGCCAACCGGCCGCCAACGCGATGACCGGAGTAAATATAAATGCGAAGAGCATTACAGCCCTGCGAGAGAATGTGGTTTCCATTTCACATTTCGAGTTTGGCATCTTTCTGAGGGAATAGAATTTGCCCCAGGAGCGTGTGATGATCGAGCGGGGTAATTTCATAATACTGCTTCCCCGCAGGCACGGTGAACACGATCTCCCGCGGTTTTCCGGGAACGAGTTTCGTGTTATCCTTGTACATGGCCGTCTCCGACCGCTTGCTGCTTAACTGATAGGATTGTACCACCTGATCGCCCTGGCGGATTTGCAGCCGGTAGTTCACGCGTCCTTTCATCGTAAAACTGTTCTCGACGCGAGTCCTGATTCTCAGTTCCGTCGGACCGATAATCTCAAGCCGGAGAGGTTTTTGTTTTGAAAATCGGAAGTAGTGAAACGCGGTCTCCGCCTCGTAAAGATCAACCGGCTCGACCGGAGCGAGAGGGGACAGGGCAACCCATTTTGTCCTTTTCTGTTTGTGAGGGGTGAAGAGATATCGAGCCGCAACCTTCGGTGTAGGGTATTGTAAGGTGAACTCAACCGTGTGTACACCTTTGTTGATATTCAGAATGAACTCTTCGGCCTCGCCCGGAGTACCCGTTGCATCACCTTTGTACCTTGCATCAGGTGCCTGCTCGACATCGTCAACTTCAAATGTCTGCCGCGCTGAACCGCCAATCCTATAGTGAATGCCGTAGCGAACGTCATCGGAAGACTCCCCTTCAAACCGCGCTCGCGTGAGAATGCGGAGTGTGCCGGGGCCTTTGACTTCGAGCTTGCTCGGTTGTGCCGCACTCAACGGGTAGTAGGTCCGGTTCTTGCCCGCGAGTACAATTGTCAATTCCCTGTCGACTTGTTTCGGTTTGAGGATAACATGTTTCTTCCTGGCTGAGAACGAAGAATCGGTGAATACCGTGGTGATGATGAGAAATGAGAGAACGGTGAAGAGCGTTGTTTTCATTCTGTGTCTCTGAATTTACAGTTCGTGTCCTGATTCCGTTTTGAACGGGGAAGCAGGTTCCGTTCCAAGTCTGTGCCTTCGCCTGTCAAAGTATGCCGCGAAAAGGATTGCGCCCGAGAGGACTCCGACTGCAATCCACGCGACAATCACATTGTATTTCAGGCGGACGAAGATCCCTCCCGATCCCACGTCGGGCATGGGTACGGCATCAATCGGTAGCTCGTGGTCTCTCAACATCTGGCGGATGTTGTAGAGATGGATGATGGGGATGCCGCGCTTCGCCATCTCGATAATCACTCCGCGCACGGGATAATTCTTGACGGGAAGTTCCTTCGTCAATCCACTGGGGATGAGTTCGCCGTTTACGACAGTACCAAGACTCGCAATGCCGCCTCCGACATTGATGAACGCTTTGATGGGACGCCCTTTGCTGCGCTTTTCATATACTTCGAGCCGCCTTTCAATGCTCTGCTCGATGTGGTCTTGTCGGATAAGTTCGACATCATTTCGCTTGATCGCTTGAAGAATCAGCTCGCGTCCTTCCGGACTCAGGCCTCTTCCGATATCTCCGCCTCCGCCGATGGATGCCCCAACCGATCCGGTGCGGAAGATCTTCTTTTGCTGAAGCAAGCGTTCCATGTCCAACCATGTAAACTGCGGATCATTCGCCCCCCAATTCGATGCACCCACCGATGTGATGACGATGGGTGAGAGCTTGAGAACTTCGAGCGCCGAAAACACTGCAATGTTGATTGCAGGGAACGATCCGGTTATGGCAACGGCGATATTATCCTTCTCCTTCACTCCCGATTCCTTGAGAAGCTCCACAATGACGGCTGCAAAATTTGGATTAGTCGAAGCGATTTTTGCATCAATGTCGCCACGGTCGGTCGTGATCGGCGTGATATCTTGCCCGATAAGCGCTGTTTCGTTCGGATCGTTCACGGCGTCGATGAACACTCCGCGTTCTAGGCGGAAATCTTTGATACACTCTTGTGCGGCTTTTGCGCGTCGTGCCGCTTCGAGTTTTTCGTGATACCATTTCTGTCGTACGTCAACCTTGGAATTCTCAACAGCCAGAAACGACAACGCAGCAATTACTGCAAATACAGCAAGAACCGGATTGGAATATGTATTGATTGTAGCCATTGTTTCTCCGTTATCCCCCCGGAAATAGCTGGCCATCGAACAACACGATCACTGTGAGGCGCACGATTACCGACGTGACTAACAAAGCGCATACGGTCTTGAAGATGCCTTGCTTTCCGAACCAATGGGCAATGAGTCCCGGCACTACCCATCCGATTGCTGTCAACTCTGCGGTAGCTGCTCCGACATTGAATGTCAGGAACTGTCGCGAGAAATTGGCCAACAGTGCACCGATCAGGAGGCTTACCACCATTTGCCTCCGGCCGTAAAGGAACGTGTAGTAGCTCGTCACCTTCACAATCAAATAGGTGACGAGGCTTACGAGCAAGACGCCTGCCATCCGATCGACCTGAGAAAGATGCAAGCCGATGTATCCCGGGACTACAATTCCCCCTGCTGCCAATCCGAAGATCTCGTAAGAAAGCAGGCTCAGTATAAGCCCGAGGGTAATTGCCAACTCAATCATAGGCTGCAAAACTCCTGTGTTCAAAGTACTCTGCCACTTTGCCTCCCATGCCCCCCATATTGCCAATAGCAACTATGGTGGAGGCCCGCTGCGTTGCCGCTAACGCCTTTTCGAAAACGGTTTCAGGTGGTGCCCAGCCGATGCTGAGAATTTTTTCCTGCGGAACACCGTATCCCATTGCCATGTGTTTCACGACATCGGTGTTGTTGCCGATAAGCATCAGATACTCCATATCCGGCGTGAGTTTTCTTCCGGCAAGTTCCGTGAGTTGACGTGCGCGATCCATTCTGTCTTGACGCGTGTTGAGCAGGACGATGCGTGTTCCGTCAAGTCCCGTTTCCTCTTTCAATCTCTTCCATACTAACAAAGTGGAGTCAGGGTCGTTTGCGGCGAACGCGTTGTAAAAGGTGAGGCGTTTGCCGAATGCTTCGACGCGAAACCGCCGCAAGGCGCCGGCGTCCGGAATTGCCGAGTACATGCCGTTCAATGCAACATCACGGGGCACCCCAAGATGTTGACAGACTGCGAGAGCAAGAGCGACATTCTCACGATGTTCGATGTAGGAGAATCCCCTCATCTCATCGGAAGTGACGGATTGTTCGTTTGTGAGATGCATTGCCGCGTTCTTCCCTTTGGCATGCTTCTCAAGTTCTTTGGGGATATTTGTTTCCCCCGTGAAGAATTCCCCCTCTTCCGGGATTGTTTCTGCGAGCACGGCGGCAATCTCCGGCAATGTTCGTCCCATGATATCGATGTGGTCGAGCCGGACATTTGTGATAACGCCGATTGTCGCGTGAATCATCTGTTGCTCTGTGATTCGCTGGAACTGCTGCTCCAACGCCATACATTCTATGACAAGAGCCTGCGCTTTTCGTTCAGATGCGAAGCGCACAATCGAGATCTGTTCCCGGATGTTTGCTTCTCCCCAACGGTGAATATGGACATCCGATCCGTCTTCAAGAATGAGACGGGGATAGGTGCCTGTGACTTTGGTAAGTGTTGAAATCCCACCTGCCCGCAGTCCGGCGCCAATCAAGCGGGTAACACTTGACTTGCCGCGTGTTCCATTGACATGCACTCGTATGGGGATCGTGTGGACACGTCTCTGATGTTGGCTGTACTCGACAAGCCAATAGCAGAAGATGATCGCGAGGATGGGAAGAAGAATATAGGCGCTGTGCATACGTGATTTCAGCGACGTTCGCTTACACTGAATTCGGCTTAGTGTGGCCCTTCGCTGAACACATGGTCCTTGCAACGTAGCTCGGTAGTTGAAAAGAGAGACTTAGGATGTGCGGGGTGAGGGGAGGGTGAAAGTGCAAAACTGTTCATCGACACCCGTTTGCAGGTCCCCGTGCAAGATTTTCATGATGTCAGTGAACAGCTTCTATCCTAAGGTAAGAGGCAAAAAGGAAAGAATCAAACATCTACAAATAACTCAACATCTGGTTTCGGCTCTTTCGCTTTACCGCGTCGTACCAACGGCAGACCGGGTAGAGTGCCGGAGAGACTGCAATCCAGACAGCGTACACAACGGGAAGACCAAAACCGTATCCCTCCGGCAAGGTGAGAGGTGTTTGGCTGCCCACGAGGCTTCCCGGTTCTCCAAGAGTCAGGTACGCGGCAATCACCGCCAGTGCGTGAAGAACGAAAATATGCACAACGTAGAAGAACAGAGGCACCCGTCCGAAAACAATGAAGAACCGAGCCAAAGCTCCGCGAGCGCGCTCAAACAGCGCAAGGGACGCAAGCGCGGGCCCAAGAGTCATCAAGAGGAACACGAGGGAAGGGGGATACTTCTCACAATTGAGAAAGTCAACTACCGTCCAGACCATACTCTCGCGAAGAAGCCAGGGATGCGGATCGCCGTGGATGTTCAACCAACGAATCACAAGAAATGCTGCCGTTGAACTTCCCCCCAACCACCAGAGAATGGTTCTTCGCCTTTGTTGATTCATCATCAGAATAACGCCGAACCCGTACCCCGCTGCCATTACTCCAATCCACGGGATCAGCGGATACATAATGCTTAGCGTGTAATTCTCGGAAATCTGAATTCGGCCTCCTGTGTGCATAACCCTCCACAGCCAGTCGAAGTCACCGAGCATTCTTGGTTTTATTCCGTCGAGTGCGTTGTGTCCCACGATCATCAGAATGCCGAAGATGGTCGAGATGGAGATCGGGAAAAAGACAAGTCCCGAAAGAATGATCATGGACCACCCGATTGCCCAGAGGACTTGTGCAACGGCGTAGGAATAGTCGAAACTGAATTGCCACCCCATGCGCATCACAGTCAGTTCAAGAATGATAAGCCATACGCCGCGTGAGAAGAGAAACCAGGCAAGCTCGCGTTGTGAATGGCCCCGCGTGCGGTAGAGGAAAGCCCCCGTACCTGCAAGGAACACAAACACCGGTGCGCACACGTGTGTGAGCCACCGTGTGAAGAAATGTGCCAATGTCGTGTCGTCAAAGTTCTCCGGATTGAATCTTGCGGCTGTGAAGAAATGCCGCGTATGATCGAGAGCCATAATGACCATGACCATGCCTCGCAACAAGTCTACCGAATCGAGGCGGGGCATCACGCCGGCGGCAGAGTTGGTCGTCGGTATATCAGCCGATGTAGATTGTGCCACAGGTTCATCCGTGATGATTCGGATTCTTGTTCAGAATTGCTTTCAACTACTTCTGTTCATGCTTTGTGACCATCGCTTTCAGTTGTTGCAGCGTGAGATCAGTCTTGTGATATACTCTTGCGTGTCTCTTCATGAGAATGCGTAATTCCTTCGCGCTGCGGCTCTTTGCCCACAAACCGCAACCGGGCTGCGGGCACGCAATTGATTTCATGGAGGGAGGGGCTTTGGGTTTCTTCGAGTCTTTGCCCTGATCCTTATTGACCGGCGCCTTCGGGTTTGTCGTAGCGGATGTTTTTGACTCCTTCTTTACGTCCTTTTTTGCTTCCTGTGAGAAGCCCGTAATCGAAAGTGTGATGAAGACAAAAAGGACGAGCAAGCATGCAGCAGTCCTACGTAGCATAAGACTCTCCTTGACTGTTGTGAGAAACGTGAACACATGCCGTGAGGCGATACCTGGAACAACTGGAGCACAAACCGTAGCGGTGAGATTCATGATACGCGGAAAAGCCGCTCGTCGACACCTGCTTGAGTAGTTGTGGTATCAGAGAACGGCTTACTGCTCTAAGATATGGTCTGAGGAATCAATAATCAACGTGCCGGCGGGTCTATCTTCTGTCACAGAATCTGCTACCTTTATTCAGAATGTACGTAGCATGAATAAGAGGTTTTCGCGTAATGGTAAAGGGAATTATCTTCGATTACGGAAATGTAATTGCCAGGTTCGACCACATGATCTTCTTCAGGCGCCTGTTACCCCACACTGCATTGACGAGTGAGGACATTCTCGCAGAAGCCAAGCGGGCATCGCATTTGATTATTGATTATGAAACCGGACGCATAACCTCAGACGAGTTCAGCGCGCAAGTAACGGCGCGCCTGAAACTCTCCATGCCAATGCCGCAGTTCAAGGAATCGTTCGTGAGGATATTTGAACGAAACCCTGCAACGTTGCAGCTTATCCGCAGCCTGAAGCCGCATTTCAAGTTGGGCCTTCTCTCCAACACGAACACGTGGCATTTTGAAACAGAGATGCAGACTCTGGAAGAGTTTCCGCTTTTCGATGCGGTCACTCTCTCGTTTGAAGTCGGTGCCATGAAGCCGGCCGAAATACTGTATCGGGATATTCTCGCAAAGCTGGATATGAGGCCGTACGATTGCGTCTATATCGACGACATGGCCGAGTATGTTGAATCCGCCGCTGCTTTGGGATTCAACGCGATTCAGTATACATCACACGCAACACTTGTCGATGCCCTCAAGACATTGGGTGTTTCCGTATAGCTTTTCCCGGCTTTGGAATACTGGGACATTTTTCCTATGTTGGTTCCGGTCTTACTTCACGCAAAGCGCAGCATGAACAACGAAATTCTCGCCCAAGCCGAAGCGTACGTCTCCACTCTTTGTCAGCAGAAATTGCCCGCTTGGGCAGTGTATCACAATCTTCTTCATACACAACAAATCGTTCGTGCAGCCGAAGAACTTGCCGAAGGCTGCAAGCTCAGTAAATCCGATACCGAGACTGTTCTTCTCTCCGCTTGGTTTCACGATGCAGGCTATGTTGATGCTATTGAGGGACATGAGGGAAAGAGCGTCGAGATTGCAACGAAGTTTTTGGATGAGAAGAACTATCCTGCCGAGAAGATCGAAATCGTGGCGAACTGCATTCGCGCCACGAAAATTCCCCAATCTCCGAAGACGCTACTCGAAGAGATTGTATGCGACGCGGATATGTCGCATCTGGGCAAGAAGCGGTTTTTCGAGCGGAGTGATTTGTTGAGAATGGAAATGGAGTTACGCACGGGAACGATGTTCACGGATCTTGAATGGATACAGCGAAACGTGGACTTTGCATCCGCCGGGAGATTCTTCACGCAGTACGCCCGCAGAGAGTGGGAGGGAAGGCGGCAAAAGAATCTTGTTACGCTTCAGGAAATGTTCCGGTCGCTGCAGGCACAAGCGGTGGAAACGGCCGCAAATATCCGGGAGAAGAAGAACAGGGCTGCGGCAAAACAGGAGAAAGAGCAACGCCCCGAACGCGGCATCGAAACCATGTTTCGCGTTGTCCCCAAGAACCATCTCGACCTGACTGCGCTTGCCGACCACAAGGCAAGTATTCTGATCGGGACAACCGGTACCATTATGGCAATTGTGTTCAGCGTACTGGTAAGCAAACTCGACACGCATCCCCATCTTGTTTGGCCGACGATTATCCTGCTCGCCGTGTGTTTGGTAACCATGATATTCTCCATTCTTGCTACACGCCCGATAGTAACAACCGGGACGTTTACACGTGAAGATATCAATCAACGCAAAGTGAATCTGTTGTTCTTCGGCAACTTTCACCGATCCTCGCTCGAGGATTTCGATTGGGGGATGAGGGAAATGATGATCGATCGGGACTACCTGTACGGCAGCATGATCAAGGATTTGTATTTTCTCGGCAGAGTTTTGGGCGTCAAGTACCGCTATCTGCGAATAGCATATACTGTGTTCATGTGGGGCCTCATCGTTTCCGTTATTGCGTACACCGTGGCAATGGTCAGTGTGCCGCCCCCGCTTCCGTTTCCTGCGCAATAGCTTCTTCTTCGTGTGAACATTTCCCTCCTTGCGCTTATTCTTGTTTTTCTCCTTATCGCCATCCGGCAAGTCGGCAATATCCGCGTTCAAATCTGGCAGGCGATGTTGCTCGGCGCCGCCATTGTCGTTCTCACCGGCCAAATTTCTCCTCCGGGCTCGCTCAAAGCAATCAATATTGATGTGATGTTGTTCCTGTTCGGGATGTTTGTGATCGGGCAGGGACTGGAGGAAAGCGGCTATCTCTCTCGTCTTTCGTACAGATATTTCAAGCGGGCGAAATCGAGGGATGCGCTGCTGGTGATGATCCTGTTTGGTGCGGGCATTTCCTCCGCGCTTGTGATGAACGATACGCTCGCTATTATCGGCACGCCGGTCGTATTGGTGCTGTCGAGAAAACATCAAATGTCGCCGAAGCTGTTCTTGTTGGCATTGGCGTTTGGCGTTACCATCGGCAGCGTGATGAGCCCGATCGGCAACCCGCAGAATCTATTGATTGCATTGAACGGAAATATCCCGAACCCGTTCGTGACGTTCCTGCGTTGGCTTCTTGTTCCGACTGTTCTCAATCTGTACCTGACATATCTCATCTTGAAAAAATTCTATCCGGATGATTTCCATGATGCGGAACTTGTACATTCACAAGAACCCATCAGGAATCATGAACTTGCCCACCTTTCACGCATTTCACTCCAGATTGTACTTCTTCTGGTTGTCGTGAAGATAGCCACGGCGGTTATTGCGTATCCAATCAATCTTCATCTCACGCATATTGCCCTGGCGGGATGTCTTCCCATTCTTGTTGGAAGCAGGAAGCGATGGCACATCATCAAACACATCGATTGGCATACGCTCGTGTTCTTTGCGGCGATGTTTGTACTGATGGAAAGCGCTTGGCGAAGCGGCTTCTTCCAATTCGTGATTCGGGAGATGCATGTCAACATTGCTTCGTTGGAGATGATTCTGGCGATAAGTGTAGTGCTCAGCCAGTTCGTCAGCAACGTGCCGCTTGTTGCGTTATATCAGCCGATGCTGACGCATGCAGGCGCCGGTCTTCCGGAACTCATGGCACTCGCAGCGGCGAGCACGATTGCGGGTAATCTCTTCATCCTGGGGGCAGCCAGCAACATCATCGTCATTCAGAATGCGGAGCGGAGGTCGAAAGAAACAATCACCTTCTGGGAGTTCACTCGAATCGGCATTCCGCTTACAGCGGTTAACATGCTCGTCTATTGGGCGTGGCTCCGATTCGTGTAATCACCGAAATGCCTTGACCTGCACCTTACTCTTCCGTAGCTTCTCTTTGAACAACGGAGATCAGCCCAATGAGAATGTTGGTTGCGTTTCTTGTTGCAGTTCTGCTTCTGTCGGACCCGTTTGAAGCAGCGCGGGAGAAAATGGTGCGGACGCAGATTGCCGCACGTGATGTTGCCGATTCTGCGACTCTGCGCGCCATGCGAACGGTTCAACGTCACCTCTTTGTCCCCGAAACCCGGCGCGATGCGGCGTACGACGACAGACCTCTTCCGATCGGCTACGGCCAGACGATCTCCCAGCCGTATATCGTCGCGTATATGACGGAGTTGGTGAAACCGCGACGCGGTCACCGCGTTCTCGAAATCGGCACCGGCTCCGGCTACCAGGCGGCTGTTCTTGCCGAAATAGTTGACAGCGTGTTCACGATCGAGATTATCACCGAACTGGCAAAACCCGCCGCCGATCTGCTGAAGAACCTGAATTACAATAATGTCGTCGTTAAAAACGCCGACGGCTATTATGGCTGGAAGGAGAAGGGACCCTTCGACGCTATCGTCGTAACCGCGGCTGCCGAACATATCCCGCCTCCTCTTGTTGAACAACTGAAGGAGGGCGGGAAGATGATCATTCCCGTCGGGACCCCTTTTTTCGTGCAGACACTTACGCTTGTTGAGAAGAAGGGAAAGGAAGTGTCAACGAAAAGCCTCATCCCTGTTCGCTTCGTTCCCCTCACCAGAGGACAATAGTGGCAACATGACGGCCCGACTCATCATTGCCGTTGGCCTCCTCTCCGCCGCACTTATTGCCTTCCAGCTTGTGTTGATGCAACTGCTCTCGATTGTGCAATGGCATCACTTTGCCTACATGGTGATCTCTGTTGCACTTCTTGGCTTTGGCGCGAGCGGGACGTTCCTCGCGTTGACGCGTGAATGGATTGTGAAACGAGCCGAATCTGCAATACCGCTGTTGATGATGCTCTGTGGAGCAGCAATAGCCGGAGTTGTTGCAATATCCCAAAGCGAGAGTGTCCGGTTCGACTCGTATCTGCTGTTTGTTGAGAGGGGGCAAATCGGAAGATTGTTGCTTACCTACTTTGTCTTCTTTCTGCCGTTCTTCTTCGGTGCTCTTGCCATTGGAATTGTGTTTATCAGAAACGTCGATCAGATTGGGAAGTTCTACGCGTCGAATCTGTTGGGATCGGGTCTCGGCGGACTCTTGGCCGTTGTATTGCTCTGGATGTTTGCCCTGCAAAAACTTCCTGCAGTTCTTGGTCTACTTCCGGTTCTCTCCGGCTTGTTGATTGTTTCTGCACAGAATAGAAGGGTAACCCTTGTTGTGGGTGCGGCAGCGCTTGCGCTCTCCGCATCCCTATTCTTTTCACCATCCCAACTGCAACTCTCCGATTACAAGTCGCTGAAGAGAACGCTCAACCTCCCTGATGCAGAGATTGTTTTTGAACGAAGCAGCCCGTACGGACTTGTACAGATCGTGTCGTCTCCGGCATTACGGTATGCGCCGGGTCTCAGTCTTGCGTATCGAGGTCCGCTTGCCAATCGGGACGTTGTGTTTAACAATGCGGACTGGTTCGGCCCTGTGTTTGTAGCTCAGAGACACGACACAACACAAGTGCTTCGCTACATGTCGTTTGCACTTCCCTACGCAATGCAACAACGCGACCGGGTTCTTATTCTGCAAGCTAAAACCGGAATGTTTGTTGCACAGGCCCTTGAGCAACACGCAAGTGAAATTGTTGCAGTTGAGGCTCATGACGTCGTCGTTTCAGCTCTCAAGCGGGAACTCGCCTCCTCTACCGATTCCCCATTTTTCCACCCGGACGTCTCGGTTCATACAGTTGACCCGCGAACGTTTCTGCAATCCGATACAGCAAGATACGACCTTATCGTTTTGCCGACACTTGATGCCTTCGGCGGAACAAGCGGAGTCTATGCACTGCAAGAGCAATATCTCCTGACAAAACAGGCATTTCGGGAGATGTGGGGTAAACTCTCTGCGACTGGAGTTCTCGCGATTTCTTCGTGGATGGACTATCCGGTAAGGAACCCGCTGAGGGCTCTTGCGACGCTTGTGGAAACACTCGAGGACGAGGGCGTCGCACAGCCGCATCAACATCTTGCCGCCGTACGAAGCTGGGGGATGATAACATTCGCGATGAAGCGCTCGCCCTTTTCGGAGCAAGACGTACAAAATATTCGCGAGTACTGCACGTTGATGATGTTTGATCCTGTTCTGCTGCCGGCCATGGCTGGGTCTGAACGGAACCGCTTCAACATCCTGCAGGATACGAGCTTCTTTTCTCTCGTGGACGGCATCGTTTCGGATAAGCGGAAGGCGATATATTCAGACTACGGTTTCAATCTCACTCCCCCGACCGATGACAGGCCCTACTTCTCGCAGTTTTTGAAATGGAAGACTCTTCCCCGGATGAGAGAATTGTTTGGGGAGCATGCCTTTCCTTTTCTGGAACTCGGGTCGCTCATCATTGCCGTGACGCTGGTTCAGATCGTTATTGTCGCTGTTCTGCTGATTCTTCTTCCTCTTCTTAAGAAGAAGATGATAGACGCGGGAAGGTGGAGAGTGGTTCTTTTGTTCGGCGGATTGGGGTTGGGATATATGTTTGTTGAGATGGTATTGATTCAGCGGTTCGTGCTGTTCCTCGGGCATCCGATTTATGCAACTGCGGCGGTTATTGGCGCAATGCTCGTGTGTTCGGGAATGGGAAGTTGGGTTTCGTCGCGACTTCCCCCGTCGTCATTGAAAACAATCGGGCTGATTGTCGCGCTGTCAATTCTTGTGTACGCGGTGAGCATCACTCCAATACTCCATTCCTTCATGTCACTTCCTCTCTGGCTGAAATTCGTGTTGACTTTTCTCCTGATTGCCCCGCCGGCCTTCGTCATGGGTATCCCTTTTCCACTCGGGCTCCGGTTGGTGAGTCAGCACGAGAGTGTCGTTCCGTGGGCCTGGGGAATCAACGGGTGCATGTCAGTTATTGCAGCCCCGCTTGCAATTCTCCTTGCTGTTGAATTCGGCTTCTCAGTGGTGATGATAAGCGCGGCTGCCTGCTACATTTTGGTTTTTGCCGCCGTCAAACTGCCGCAATTCAGCTAACGGACGGAATCCTCCTGCTGCAATAAGTACCGTTTAATCTTCTGTGTGGTTGTTTTCTCGAACTCCTTGTCCCTCACCTTCACCTTCTTGATTTGCTGGTGGCCGAGAAGATGCTTGTTGAGCGCCCGGATTTCATCGTTGAGAATTTTTTCGATCAACTCCGTTGTTACTTCAATCTTGTTCTTCTGCGCATACTCAATGAATGTTTCTGCATGAGGCACAATCATCACGCGGATTTCCTCATCGTTCTTCTCATCCTTCCCGCCGTAAATCACCGACTCAAGAACGAACGGTATCCTGTTTACTTTATCTTCAAGTTCTTCGGGATAGACATTCTCGCCGTTGCGTGCGACGATGACATTCTTTTTTCTTCCATTAATATGCAGGAATCCATCCTTGTCTATGAAACCGATGTCGCCGGTGTAGAACCAGCCGTCGTGCATCACTTCGGCTGTGGCGGCCTCGTTCTTGTAGTAACCGGGCATGACGGAGGGGCCTCTCGCGATGATTTCGCCGTGGCCGCTTGAGTCGGGATTTGCAATCTTCAGTTGCACGCTCGGGAGAGGAACTCCGGCAGCCTCGTCTTTGAAATTGAATTCACGGTTTACCGTAAGAATGGGGGAGGTTTCCGTAAGTCCGTATCCCTGAATGATCTTGATGCCGAATGAGCGCAATCCCTTCGATACCTGCGGATCGGGTGCCGCGCCGCCAGCGATGAACAAGCGTATTGCCCCGCCGAATTTTTCGTGGATTTCTGAGAAAATCTTTCTCCGCACCTTTTCCGCACCGAATGCTTCCAACCATGCGGCAATCGTTTTCATCGGCGGGACGATTGCCTTCTTGAAGCCTTTCTCCTGAATCCCCACCATAATGCGGCGGTACATCTTGTCGTACATCAGCGGAACGCCGAGGAAGATGGTCGGACTTGCTTTCTGCATATCTTCCACAATCGTCTTCAGGCTGCGCGAGTAGTACACGGATGCTCCGGCGTACACCGGGCACAGGAAGCCGCAGGTTCCTTCGTATGTGTGATGCATGGGAAGAACGGAAAGAAAGCGATCATCCTGTTCAATTCTGATCATCTGCCGCATATCCATCAGGTTGGTGCAGAGGTTCCGGTGCGTCATCATTACGCCTTTTGCACGTCCCATCGAGCCGGAGGTGAACACGATAACACACACCTCGTCAGGATTCGGCGTCGCAAACTGCGCCTTCTTTGCATCATGTTTCGCTTTCGCCATCAGCTCCATCATTGAATGCACACCGTTCTCTTTTCTTGCAAGATCCATATCAACAAGATGTTTGAGGGCCTTCACGGAGTGCTTGAACTCGATAAACATGTCGCGAAACGGTTCGGAGAACACGGCCGCTTTCGAATCCGAAACGTGAAGGATGTTGACGATGTCGTTCTCTTTGAGATTTTTGTCAATCGGCACGGCAACGAAGTTGAACGTGACACACGCGAGATGAGTAATTGCCCACTGTACTCTGTTCTCGCCGATAAAGGCGACGTGATCACGCTCCTTCAGGCCGAGCTGCTTCAGCGCGGTGCCGAATGTAAGAACATGCTCTTTCAACTCGTGATAGGTGACGCGGGGGATTGGTGTCGGATTGAGATCCTGCAATGCGAGATTGTTGGCATACTTGCGGGCCGAATTCGCGAGCATATCGGGGATGGTCGAGATCGGATCGACCTCGTAGTACGGGTAATCGTTATTGATCGTTTTCATGGTCGTTAGGGGATTATGGTTTAAGCGGCGGAAGAGTTCTGTCTCCTCCAAAAATAGTACACAGGAATTCCCAAAGCAAGAAACCCGAGTCCGGCAATCGCCTGTTCGGGCTTCTCGATGAATGTATTGAAGACAAACCACGCTGCGAGAGCAATGAAGAAGAGCGGAGTCACAGGATAGCCGAATGTTCTGTACGGACGCTCGGCGTTCGGGCGGGTTCTTCTGAAGATAAATACACTCGCAGCGGCAAGTCCGAAAAAAATCCAATCGGTGAACACAACGTACGAAATCAGCTCGTTGAACGTTCCCCAGAACAAAATCAGGATCGCCGCCCAAATGGACTGGATGAGGATGGCAACGGCCGGCGTCTGATAGCGGGGATGAACCTCGGCAACCTTTTTGAAGAACACGCCGTCGTTTGCCATCGCAAAATAAATACGCGGAGCGGTCAGCGTGTAGATGCCCGCGGTGCCGAACGTGGAAATAAAAATGGCGATGGCAATGATACCTGCGCCCTCGGGACCGAGCACCTTGCCGATGGCATCCGCGGCAACCCTCTCGGAGCTGCCGATGGCATCGATGGGAAGAAGAAACATATAAGCAACGTTCGTCAGCAGATAGATCACCGTTACTGTCAACGCACCGACGACCATCGCAAACGGTACCGTCCGCTTCGGGTCTTTTGCCTCCGCAGCGGCAAACGAGGCATGCTGCCAGCCTCCGTACGACCAGAGCACGCCGACCATCGCAACAGCAAGCGCGCTACCGAGTCCGTTCGTGAAGGATCCGATCGATGCCGAAAAATCCGTCGTGCTTGACGAACCCCAGCCGAGTCCGACGATAATAAGGAGAAGAATCCCAGCCATTTTCAGCAACGTGAAGATATCGGAGAAAATGCCGCCGACTTTCACCCCCAGCACATTCACTATTGTAACGATGGCGAGCCCGCAGATGGCGGCAACTTTGAGCTGCATCGGGTCGAGCGGCACGAAGTAGCCGAAGTAGGTGGCGAACGCGATGCTGAGCGCCGCCACGCCGCCGGTGTTCACTACCAGCAAATATGCCCAGCCGTAGAGAAACCCGAAAATTCCGCCGTATGCTTCGGAGAGATAGACGTACACACCTCCTGCGCCGGGCATCAATCCGCCCAACTCGGCAAACGTAAGCGCGCCCGCCACAGCCATCAATCCGCCGACGACCCACACAGCGAGGATGAGCCACGGTGTTTGCAGTTCATGCGCAATCAGGGAGGGCGTCAGGAAAATGCCCGACCCGATCGTCGAGCCGATGGCGATCATCGTCAGATCGAAACGCGTGAGTGCTTGTTTGAGCTGAGGCATGAATGGGCTGGGGATTGGGGATTACGGATTACGCATGGCTGAGAGCAGATTGCCGACAGCCGATCGCTACACTAATCTTGGTGATCCGCCGGCTTCATGTTTTCCGCGCCGGGGATTTTGCCGGTGAGCATCTGCGGATTATGAATGAGAACGGGGAGATGCTGCGGACAAATCCAGAGCGTGGTGCTGAGATACGCCAGCGAAATCAGCGGCACTTCTGTTTGCGGCCTGTCGCAGGCGGCACACACGGGGACTCTTGTTGATGCTGTCATGATGCTTGAGAGAGTGTGAGGGTGTGAACTTTATGAATTGGAGCGGGATACCTCGACTGAAGCGTCGGGGCAGGCGGGAATCTACGCCGGAGGCGCATTCGCCCTTGGCAGAGAACCCGTCCCTTGCTGAGCGGGATACGGGAATCGAACCCGTTTTTCAAGCTTGGGAAGCTCGCGTTGAACCAATCAACTAATCCCGCGTGCCGGCATTCTACAGTTGTTTGCCCGCCGTGTTTTACGTCCTGGCGGGAACTACTGCCGCATGATCAACTACAAGTTCATTTTACGACAAATCTCTCTTTATAGCAATATGCAGAACGGGCTTGATTCGGTACGGGAATGGAGCTAATAATTGGGTTGTTGACCTCCAGCTTGGTTGGCACTTCCTTGTTAATGAAGAGATCTGGAATTAATGATAGGAAAACCTCTTCAACGAGGCGTGACTGATTTCTGATATTTGATTTCCCCAATCATCGTATCGAATCGGGTCAATCGCCAATCCAATAATCTTGCGCCAGACTTATGCAAACCAAGAAAATGACCCTCATGCGATAGTATCAGATGA
>JAHBUR010000016.1 GCA_019637975.1 Bacteroidota bacterium
CCTCTCAACTGTGCACGATAGCTCAGGTCGAGATCCTCCGTCAGTGTATCGGCCTGCCAGTTGCCCGCATCTTCGATGGCGGATTTGCGCCACACGCCTGCGGTGCCGTTGAAGTTGATGAAGTAGCCGACTTTGTTGCGGACGGATTGTTCGATCACGAAATGCCCGTCGAGCGCCATGGCCTGCGTTCGTGTGAGCAGCGAGTAGTCGAAGTTCAGATGTTCCCAGCGTGTCTGTACCATCCCGATAGCCGGGTCGGTATTGAAGTGTGGGATGGTCTTGAGCAGAAAATCCATTCTCGGCACAAAATCGGCGTCGAAGATGGCAATGAACTCTCCTCGAGCCGATGCCAGTCCTTTCTTCAATGCTCCTGCCTTGAAACCCTCTCTGTTCGTGCGGCGCACATGTCGGATATCGAAGCCAAGCTTGTGATACTTCTCGACATGCGCGGCAACCACATCAACCGTTTCATCCGTCGAATCATCAAGCACCTGAATCTCCAGCTTCTCCTTCGGATAGATCATCGCGCAGGATGCCTCAATCAACCGGCCGACAACGTAGCGTTCGTTGTACACGGGCAACTGCACGGTGACAACAGGATACTCATCCAGGGATTGTACGGCGGGACGTTTCTGATCCTTGAATTTCAAATAGTAATAGATCATGATGAAGCCGTGCAATCCGAAGATGAACAGGATTGACAACGAAGTGATGTAGGCAATCAGTACAAATTCAGCCATGATGACTTCTTTTTACACCTCTGATGTGGATACAATGATGGTTTACCAGCCGGATACTGTTTCAAGCAAAATATCTTCCGAGATCTTCTTCATTGCTTCTTCCAGCCCAAGCTGGCGTTGGGCAAATCCGCCCCCCGAATCGTAGTCGCCGTAATTCGAGAATGTCTTCTCGAACACCTTCTTCCGCATCTTCATATCCTGGAAAATCACCTTCACCGACATGTTGATGCGCCGTTTGTTTACTTGTTCGCTTCCTTGGGCTCCGGCCCCGACTGAAAGAATCTCATCACGAACGGGAAGAATCACGGTTTCAAGAATTGAATCAGACGCGCCGCGATCTGCCACTTCAAGACTGTTGTCACTGATGAACAAATCCGTGAGCGTCGTTGTAAATTTCTCGCGCAAGCCAGCCTCGCCGAAACCCGATTGATCGTCAGCGAGAGGGATGGCAATCGTCTTCAAATGACTCGGCACAGATGCGCCTGTAAATGAGTAGCAACCCGCCAACGCGAGCATCCCAACGAGACTGACGAGTGTGATATCGGCGGTTCTGAGGTTCATTCGAGATTGTATTCCTTGATTTTCCGATACAGCGTCCGCTCGCTGATGTTCAGCGCACGAGCCGCGGCACGACGGTTTCCTTTCGACCTGTGCAGCGCCTCAACGATCATTTTGTGTTCCATTTCGGCAAGCGAAAGTGTCACATCAGATTGTATAGCCATCGGGTCGGTGACTTGCTGTGCAACGTTTGCCATTGCCGCTGAATGCTCTTGCAATGCATTCTTGAGTTCCAGAACATCCGCCTTGATCTCCAGCAACGCCCGGAGAATCAATTCCCGTTCGGCCTGTTCAACGCTTCTGCCGGTTACGGCAGGAAGGTTCCGTCCTTCGGCTTTGGGCGAATGATATTCTTTGAGATACCTGCGTACGTCGTCGGGTTGAAGGATTTTCCCGCCCTCCAACACCAGCATGCTTTCCGTTACGTTGCGCAGTTCGCGTACGTTGCCCGGCCAATGATACTGCATCAATTCCCGCATCGCCTCGTCGGAAATGCCGCCGAACTTCACATTGTTCTTGGCGGAAAGTTCTTCGACAAATGCTTTGAACAACACTGGCACATCTTCCCTGCGATCGCGCAGGGGTGGGATGGCAATGTTCACCGAGCGGAGCCGATAGTACAAATCCGAGCGGAAGCGGTTGTTGCGGACTTCTCCCTCAAGATTCTTGTTCGTTGCGGCAATCACCCGCACGTTGACCCGCCGTGAAATGGACGAGCCTACACGAAGAAATTCCCCGTTTTCAAGAATACGCAAGAATTTCACCTGCGCTGAAAGCGGCATCTCGCCGATCTCATCCAGAAAAATCGTTCCGTTATCTGCCAGTTCGAAGTAGCCTTTACGTTCGCCGGCAGCCCCGGTAAACGAGCCGCGTTCATGCCCGAACAACTCGCTTTCGATAATTCCTTCGGGAATCGCCCCGCTGTTTACGGTCACCAGCGGCTTTTTGCTTCTCGTGCTGGCGCCGTGAATCGCTTTTGCAATCACTTCCTTCCCGACGCCGCTTTCTCCCGTAATCATCACGGTGATGTCGGTAGGGGCAACCTGCTGCACTACCTCAACAATTTTCTTCATGGCAACAGATTCGCCGAGAATGCCGTGTTCTTCCTGAAAACTCGAGGGTGATATCTGTAGTGCCGAACTTTCCATTACCGGATAACAATGATGTAGTTCATGTTGAATTCGCGACGGATTGCGTCACCCGTTGCCCGGGCATCGGCGTCCGTGCTGTACGAGCCGACATACACAACGAACAGCTCCCGTCCTCCGCTGCTTTTCTGTGCAACTTCCGCCGGGTAATTGTGATATGTGAAGAATGATTTCTGCTTGTCCGCGTTTTCGTACGTTGAGAACGCGCCGACCTGCAGCGTGAATCTACCCGGCGAGGCGGGGGGCTGCGTGACAGGGGGCTTCACCTCTTCGCTTCTCGGGGTCGACTCCGGTTGTGATATTTCGATGCTCGGAGTTGTGGGCGGTTCGGAGACTGTAGCGGAGGCTTGCGCGGTTGCTGTTTTCTGTTCGGAGATTACCGGCGCGGCAGGAGACAAACCCGCAACGTATTTCGAGTCGGGGTAATCCCGCTTCAACTGTTCGAGCTTCAGGTCTGCCGTCCGAAACAGCCCGATTGCATAGTAGAACTTGTACACTCTGTGCAGCGCATCGTCGGCCCATTCACTCGTCGGATGATTGTCGACGATATTCTGATACAAACGAACCGCCTCTGCTCCGTCCGTTGTCATCAATGCCTGCAGGTACAACACGCCGGGATTCTTCGGATGTTGATTCAGAAGAGACGGAAGCTCGTTGCGGACAAGATCGGCTTGTCCGTTTTCGATCAGGGCGATATAGGTTTCGATGTTCGGCGATTGCGCAAACGACGCAACGCCGGTCAATGCCACCAATGTCAAGATCACGATACTCAGCTTCATTGTGTCACCATCTCCGTCATGAATCCCGTCTTCAAATCAGAATGAGAACCCGCCCGTTTCCCGAACAGCGTTGCCGGGTTGCAGCGTTCGATCAAAATATCAACGTACTCGCCCGACGCTTCGCCGTTTTTCGAGAAGATGACGGTTCTGTTGGTGTCCGTTCGTCCCGTCCACTCTTCATCCGATTTCTTGCTCGGGCCTTCGACGAGAACCTGCTCGACTTTTCCGATCAGTTTCTGATTCAATTCCTGTGAGATTTTCTGCTGAAGCTGGGAGATTTCAAATACTCGCTGTCCCTTTACATCTTCGGGGATGTCATCCACCAGCTCCCACGCTTTCGTATTCTCGCGTGGAGAGTATTTGAATGTATACGCTCCGTCGTACCGGACTTCACGCATCAACTCAACCGTCATCCGGTGTTCTTCTTCAGTTTCAGACGGGAACCCGCTAATGATGTCGGTGGTGAGACTTGCATCCGGCATCGCCGTTCTAATCTTCTCAACAAGTCCGAGATAATGTTCAATGGTGTAGGTACGGTTCATCAACTCCAAAATCCTGTTCGAGGCAGACTGAACCGGCAGATGAATGTACTTGCAGATATTGCTGTTTGCCGCAATCGTCCCGATCAGCTTGTCGCTCATATCCTGCGGGTGGGATGTCGTGAAGCGAATCCGCATGGTCCGGTCGACTTCAGCAACACTTCGCATCAGGTCGGCAAAATCGTATTCGCCGTCGCTGTACGAATTGACATTCTGCCCCAACAACGTCACCTCTTTGAAGCCGCGTTCGGCAAGGTTTCGTACCTCTTCCACAACGCTTGCCAGCGATCGGCTCCGTTCGCGGCCGCGTGTGAACGGAACAACGCAAAACGAGCAGAACTTGTCGCAGCCCCGCATGACGGAAAGCCACGCGCTGATACCGTCCGTGCGGAGGGGGACGATATCTTCGTAATTCTCGACCCGCGACAGCCGTGTGGCAATTCCTTTTTCTCCCACGAAGGCGTTTTCGATCAGTTCGGGAAGCTTCCGGTACTCGTCCGGCCCGACAACGAGATCAACCAACTTTTCTTCTTCCACCAACTTGAAGCGCAGCCTTTCGGCCATACAGCCGAGGATCCCGATAAGCGTGCCCGGCCGCTGCTTTTTATACGTTCCGAACAGCCCGATCCGGCCGTAAATGCGCTGCTCGGCATTGTCGCGGATGGCGCACGTATTTACCAAAATCACGTCCGCAGCGGACATATCGTTGGTGAAGCCGTAGCCCTGCCGTGCGAGAATGCCGCCGACAACCTCGCTGTCTGCCATGTTCATCTGGCAGCCATACGTTTCAATATAGACGCGCTTCATTGAGTATGACAAAACTGAATGGGCTTGGGGGTGAAAAAAATCTATCCAAAGCATGACAGATATACAATCAGGGTGGGTTAAATGAGAGTTAAATGATTTTAATTGCTAAGGATTTTGTGCGAAGTGGAACAGGAAATGCCAATTCGTCACGCCTTCGGGTGGAAGGGGTGTGTGACAAAAAGTGAGAGGGAGGGAGAGGCGATTCCTATCGTCCGATGGAGTCGGTTTTCCGATTCGGAAAACGCCCCTACGGTTGAAAGCTTCAGGTTTTAAGCTGGAGTAGAACGGATCGCCGATCCGTTCTACAGAAGCTCGCGGTCACGGCGGCCGTGTCCAATCGGTGGCTGTGATGATTGTTGGGGTGTTGCTGTCACGTCAAGTACTTTGTATCTTGGAAACGAAAACTGCTCTCTCACATAATCTCTTCACGCATTCATCGCGAAGGAGGCCACCATGAGATATCACCTTGCATTTCTGTTGCTGGTCACTCTGGCGGTTGGGAGTTCTGCCCAACAATTTGAATGGGCAAATGTCCACCCCCTCGTCCTTACGTCAAATTACAACACGGTGCGGAACGTCCTCACTCTTGACACCGCGGACAATCCTGTCTCCGGGCGGCTTGTGCGAACGGTATCGGGCAACTTCGGCGAATCTGTGATTGAGAAACTCAATACGTCCGGAACCACGATCTTTTCGGACACCCTCTTTGGCAAAGTCTTTCTGCAACACCTTACATCCGACAACAACAATAACCTGATTGTCGCCGGCCTGTTCCGGGACACGATTCGCGTCGATACCGCCATGCGAACACTTCCTTCGTCGAACCTGGTTCATAGCTTCATTATGAAACTCGATCCTGATGGAAGATTGGTATGGTTGAGAGACATGACGCAGACAAATCCGATCGTCAAGGAGATTTTTTCTTTGAAGTCCGACAGGGATAACAACATCTGGGCGGCGACTTCACCGGGTTTCCCTACTTCGTATGTGATGAAGCTGGATGGAAATGGAAATGAAGTCGCCTCGTTCCAGCAGATCAATGCCCGTATCATATCAAGCCTGGCAATTGATGCTGAGGGTAATGTTTGGGCTGCCGGTTCCACGTTCGATGGCAGCCACTCGTTCAATGGATTGCAAGTCACGGCTCCCTACCCGTACAACATCTATGTCGTACGGTATTCACCGAGCGGAGCGGCCCCTTTCGTGCGGTTCGTTCAGGATATCACACTCCCGTCTCCCCTTCTTGCTGCAACAGGTCGAGATGTGATCATGGGGGGGGAGACTTCTTGCGCCCACATCGTTCGGCGGGCTTCCGGCACACGGCCCGCGCTGGGTGTATGACTTGTATTCGACAAGGATCGATTCGAGCGGATCATTCGTCTGGCTCACTGAGGTCCCGTTTGAGGTTGGAGGTGACGCCGGTCCTGGTGAAGGGCCGTTCCTCGCAACGAGTCCCGATGGTTCAGTCATTGCCACTGGGTTCACTCGGGGAACTTTGAACTGGGGAAACGGGGTGGTCACGCAAGCGCAAAGCACAACGGACATTCTCGTGATCAACCATTCCTTTTCTGATGGGACAGTGCGGTGGGCGAAGACGGCCGGAGGCGTGTACTACAACAGGGGAGATGCCGTTGCCATTGATCGCCGCGGAGCGATCTACGTTGCCGGCATGGTGGGAGTGAATGCCCGCTTCGACTCACTTCAGTTCACCGGGGAAGAGATTAACACCTTCATTGCGAGAATCGGTCCCGGCGGAGCTACATCGGTTGGTGATGAGCCACAGCCGTACGAGTTTTCTTTGCATCAGAATTACCCGAATCCGTTCAACCCCACGACAACAATTACATTCAGCATTCCCGTCGGGATGGGGCAAGCCCCGTCAATACTGAAGGTTTATGATCTGCTCGGAAGGGAAGTGGCAACGTTGGTGAACGGGCAGCGGAATCCGGGAATGTACAAGGTCACTTGGAATGCGGAAGGCGCCGCCAGCGGTGTGTACATTTGCCGGTTAACTACAGGCGGCTTAACGGCAACACGGAAGCTTTTGCTGGTTCGCTGAAGAATATTGCGGGTTTGCGGCGTTCGTTCTTAAACTGGGTCGTCATGGCATCGATGTCCAATCGGCAGGCCGTGACGACTAAAGCGATGATGCTGTCACAGATCGCAAGCTGTGCATGTTTGCTGTGACTCAAGCCGTCAATTTTTCCTTAATGATCCTCAGGCACAGCACAATCTGTTTCTTTGCGATATCGCCCTGCTTAATGACAACGTTGAGTACTTTCTCCTTCCGTTCTGGGCTGCCGACTGAACTCGGATTGCAACAGGCATGGACATATTTTTCAAATATGAAATGGTATTGTCTTATCGTTGCATAGGTAGTTGAAAGCGAACCCAATAGGTCGGGATCATTTAGCCACTGGAGTTCTCCCCCATCAGAGAATGCATTCCATGATTCTAGCCGAACTGGAAAGAAGTTGTCAAGAACATCCTTGTGGAATTCGTTGATCGCATTTTGGTTCTCATTAAGTTCCGCGTCCAGCAAACTTAGGATCTTCTTGACACGCGCATTTGTTTCCCTTTTTCGCTCGCTCTCGCTTCTCAAGCGAGCCATCCGATCAAGCCATAGTGCAATGGGGAACCCCAAAGCAACGCCAAATATAGTGGAAAGGAGATTGGATAGAAAATCTGCACAGAATGCTTGATCGAACACATCTACCTCGTTTGTGCTAGCTAACTTTCGGGGGCGTCGTTTTGATGAGCTGGGCGGCCGCCTCATGGACTCAAATTGTATTTTTCTCTCACGGCGCGCAGGGTCCACGTTTGCCCCGACAGTCCGAGAAAAACTGCCCCTTCACTCTACCAAATCCCACCTCCAAAGTCAAGACGGAACTGCACATCACCGCCTCCCCTTTAGTTTCACCGAAAATACAATTACATTGGCTGCACAAAATCCCCCACAACCATGCAAATGTTTTTCGTTGCCGGCATCGGCATCGCCGTATTCATCGAAATCCTCCTGATCAGCAAGAAGAACAAATCCGGATCGGACAAGATTCTGACCTTCTGGATGTTCCTGATTCTCGTCCATCTGTTCGTGTTCTATATGTTCTTCACACGAGAGGTGCACAACTTCCCCTTTCTTTTGGGTATTGAACACCCGCTTCCGCTTCTTCATGGCGTATTCTTGTATTTCTACGTCGCCTCATTGACGAAACAGTTGCCCGAAAAGAAGTCGCTATTAGTCCTGCATTTCCTGCCGGCAGCACTGATGTACGCATATCTCGCAACATTCTTTGTTCTTCCCTCTGAACAGAAAATCGAAGTGTACAAGAATCGCGGCGCAGGGTACGAGATGTTCAATATGCTGAAATCGTATGCCTATTCGCTGTCGGGAATAGTCTATGTAATCTGGTCGGCGATACTCCTTAAGAGGCACCAACGCAACATCCGTGACCAATTTTCCGCTCTCGAAAAAATCAATCTGCAATGGCTGCAACTCCTGACGTTCGGGCTGGGGGGTATCTGGTTTCTTGTGATCTTCTTCGGAACGGATGTTCTGATTTTCTCGGGTGTTGTTGTCTTTATCTTCTTGATAGGCTTCTTTGGAATCCGGCAAGCGGATATCTTTGCCCGAACCGCTGCACCGATCGAGGAGAAGGAGCCGAAGGAGAAATATCAGAAGTCGGGATTGACGGAAGATGTCTCCGAAGAGTTGCATAAGGAACTGAAACGGCTGATGGCAGACGGGGCATTGTACAAAAACAGCGAACTGTCGATCAGTGACCTCGCATCCACACTCGGCGTGCACCCGAACTATCTCTCTCAAGTCATAAATCAGAAAGAGAAGAAGAACTTCTACGATTTTGTGAATACGTACCGGATTGAAGAATTCAAGCGGCTGATCGGACTGCAAAAAAACCGGCAGTTCACCCTTCTTTCATTGGCCCACGAGTGCGGATTCAGCTCAAAAACGGCGTTCAACCGAAGTTTTAAGAAAGCCACCGGTTTGACCCCCTCCCAACACGTCTCTGCTCAAAACCAACCTGAAACCTGAAGTAACAACAGACCCCATTCTTACTTCGTTCTGAGCCCCACCTTGCAGGATGGCACCCGAATACACGTGCCGCCTTCCAAGGCGAACCGACTTCCCCCCCGAGCAGGCGTATCTTTACACCAGATGTACCAATCAACCATTCATCAATCATAAATCTGGTGTAATTATGAAAACACTACTCTTTGCGTTGGTTACGGCAGTACTTGCCGCGGCCACATTCACCTCCTGCGAAACTGTCGAGTGGAGCGAACCCGGCGCTTTGGTTCCTCTCACGGTGGACCAGGACCCCACGCTGCCCTCTATTTCCGTGAACGGCACACAGCTTCATGCCGAAACATACGGCAATCCGAACGACCAGATGATCATCGTTCTGCACGGAGGTCCCGGATCGGACTACCGGAGCCTGCTCAACTGCAGCAGGTTTGCGGCGGACGGTTACTTTGTCGTGTTCTACGATCAACGCGGCTCGGGGCTGTCGAAGCGGCACGGCAAGGAAGTCTACACAAAGCAGGTATTTGTTGACGATCTTCGGGCTGTTATCAACCACTACAAGCAGCCGGGGCAGAAGGTAATTCTGATGGGGCTTTCCTGGGGGGCAATGCTGGCAACCGCGTACGTCAACGAACATCCTGCGGAAATAAGCGGAGTTGTTATGATGGAACCGGGAGGTTTCATCTGGCGTGATGCCGAGGCGTATATCAAACGATGCAGATCGCTTGAACTGTTCGGCGAGACGAGCAACGATTATCTCTTCATCGATCAAATCGTGACCGGACATGATCACAACGTGCTTGATTACAAGGCGGCCGTACAAGCTGCCGCTGATTTTGCAAAAGGCAACAAGGTGGGAAATCAGGGCCCGTCGCCGTTCTGGAGGATCGGGGCAGTATGCGCGTCGGCGTCGTTCGAATATGTGCATGCGCATCCGTTCGACTACACGACGAATCTGCAGCACTACACAACGCGGGTTCTGTTCATGTACAGCGAGCTGAACACAGCATACGGCAGAGCATATGCGGAGCATGTCTCCTCGGCATATCCGAATGTGCAGCTTGCCGAAGTGATGGGTACGGGGCACGAAATTCCGTACTTCGGCTGGGCGGGATTCTATCCCGTTGCCAAAGCGTACCTTGACTCAATCAGATAATCATACTCTAAAGGAATATCACCATGAAAAAACTTGTTGCAGTAACAATCGTCATGCTCAGCGTTGTTCATTCCGGCTCGTCGCAGACCATCAACTGGAGATCGTTGGGCGAGGATCAACGCAACGTCATCCAATTGAATGTTGGATTTGACTACGGCGTGACAGCTCAAGCCGTCTACGGCCGGGCGTTCACGTTCATCAGGCCGGTTATGGTAGGAGTGGATTTTTCGTTGCCGATGGGAGAGAATCTTGTCGACGACTTCAAAGCAAAACTCGGGGTGCAGATTGAAGTTGTTGAGATGGGAGGATTCTCTGCTACACTGCGAATTTTTTCGATCTTCAGGCGATACGAGAATGAGTTGGTGAGAATCGTCAGTTTCGGGTCGGATTTGGGACTTGTGGCGGGATATTACAGTCCGACATGGCACGTCGCCGGCGAATTCGGATTCGACAAATCCATCGTGTCGCATCTGAAACACTCCGACGTCATGCGAAGCTACTATCCGCGGATACGGGACGGCTGGTACATTCCGTCGGGAGGGCATTTCTATTACGGCATACAGGCGGGCAAGACACTCGGGCAGAATCTCGACCTGACGCTGCGTGTTGGCGCAACCAATGCGCAACACAGCGACGAAGAGGCCGCCGTGCCCTACTATCTTCAACTCGGATTGGGAATGAGGTTCTGACCGGAACGATCAGATGAGAAAGGTGATAGAGAAGTTGTTCTGGATAGCACTCGTGGTCATCAGCGTGTCTCTGTGGCTTGCGGCGATATGGCTGATGTTCCACGAGTGAGGGGGAAGGGGGGTGTCGCTTGTGTACTGTCACTGCCCGCTGATTATCTGCATTTGCTGTGACAGCCGCGAAAACAGATTTACATTAACTCGATCCCTTTGCCGCCTCTGCCTTTTTCCCAAAGATCATCGCAACGCCCCAGAAGATCACTCCAGCACCTGCAACGATCAAGGCAATCCTCGCGGGAATTGCAGCTATAGTCTCACCCCCTAAGACGCCCAAAGTGCTTGCAAGAATCCAATATCCAAACAGAGCGAAAGCAAAGAACTTCAGAGGCGGGGTCTGTTGCGCCCGGAATCGCCGCAAACCAAAATAGAATGGAACTGCAGCAATTGTAAATAGGACCGCAGATGGGATGGCACGTGATCCGTAATACACGACCCGATTAGATTCCGAAGAACTTGCGTAGGAGGATGGGCTGTGAGTACGTTCAGGAGGCATTGTCTCGTGAGCGGCAATCGATTGCTCGCCAGCATCACCATACGTCTTCAAGAAAGCTTTGCGCCATACATCAGGCTCAACTTTAGGGGCCGTACTTTGCGGGTTAGCTTCAAAAATCTTCCGAGTGGTTTCAAGAATCTCTTCGTCGGTAGAAGAGCTATGTTCCGGATGCATTGATCTAAATCGCTTTAACTTGCTCATAGCATACAAGGACTTCTCTCCAGTTTGCGCTGGCATTTCAACTTCAAACCCCGGAAGTAATTTAACACTACCGAGAACCTTGTTGGTATTATTCCACCACCATTTATGGGCATCATATGAATCGACCGCAGAATTCTCGCCGACGATTCCTCCAGAAAAGAAGGAAGAGAACAAAACGAATCCGTCGCGCGAGAAAACTATCTCATGTCGTGCAATTCTAGAGGAGAAGGCTTTAGAGTTACCAATTTGATCTTTCACTAAAAAAAGGAGAGTAATCACATTACCATCCATTGAAGCCACTGTCGCGTCTTTTCTATTTATTTCCTTTAGCACTCTGAAGAACTCGACAGCATCGTCATGGGTGAAGGCATGGCCCGAGAATGCCTCCACAAACAGAAGTGAATGCTCAGACTCCGAGACTGGAAATCTGTAGCTTAGAACCCCAACTGACCAAATTGTTGAGGTGATACCGGGAAGTTTAATCGGCCTCCACCCAGAAGGGATAGTAGATTGCCTATACCCGCCCCCCTTGATTTCATACCCCAATGGAAGCGTGAAAGACAAGTGACCTTCTTCAAAACGAACTTCGCGAGATAACTGAGCAACTGAATTCTGGCAGAATAAAAGGGTCATTAGTGTGAGCACAAAGAATGTAGATTTCATGGAATTAATGCTTTCTGAAAATGCGATGAATGAGTGCATTGATGTTTAGACCGATTCCGAAAAAATTTGGCTTCAGTTCGATCAATTGATTGATTCCTAAACGTGAATTCTCAGTTTGCATCTTCTTGCCGATGAAATTCTCAAGTCTTGTAGCGAGGTTTTTCAAATCGAGCATTCCTGCGGCCATGTCTCGTGACTCGCAATACAATTTTTCGACTTTTCTAAAATCCGAGTTTTCATAATCCATCAAGTGTTGTGGATATTCACGATGCCACATTTGTCCCAGTTCTTGATTGATTCCCCTCGCCGTATCTCCGATGGACCTAAGCCGAGCAACATGATGACTTTGAATTTCCTGGGTAAGTTCTGAAACGACCTCCTGTATTTCGTTGGCTGCGCGATCATAAATACTCATACAATGCACTATCAGATCCTTAAATCCAGCATACACATTGTCCCAGTAACCGCTTTGCTGTAATTCGTCACGTACGCCTTTCAATGTTTTGCAGGTTTCACGAAGAGAGTGAATCCACTGCTTCAGATCGCCAGACATTTCACTAAGTGTTTGGGAAGAGTAATCGGTATCCCCTGCCATCAATGACCTTACCATATTGATTCCTCTGAGTAAGCATTTGCGAAACCTAACGGACTGCGGTATGGTATGAATATGCAGGATCCCGCCGCACTTGAACTCCCCCAACTCTACCAAATCCCACCAAAAAAGTCAATGCTGGAGGCCACGTCGGCATGCCCGAAAAAGCTACTCTCCCCCAACTTTCTTATCTTTAGACAACGGTTTTTCATCTCCAATTCATAGCTGAAAGAAATACGTCCATGATGCCCTCGGAATTAATGAACAGCATACATCTCAAAGCAAAATCCCTCAAGAAATCCATCGTTCTGCCCGATGCAACGGATGAACGCGCCATTCAGGCGGCGCGGATTCTTCTCGATAAGGGGCTCGTTGCCCCCATTCTCATCGGTGATGCGGGCGCTATCGAAGAGCAGGCGAAGAAGGCGAATACGCAGCTCGGCGGCATTCGCGTGATTGATCCGAAAAAGTCGGAAAAGCTGAGCGACTTCTCCCACATCTTCTTCAATATCCGCAAGGAGAAGGGAATCACGTTTGAAGAAGCGCAGAAGGCAATGACCAACCCGCTCTACTTCGGCGCCATGATGGTGCGTGAAGGCATGGCCGATGGCAGCGTTGCCGGTTCGCTTTCCACCACGGGCGACGTGTTGCGTGCCGCCATTCAGGTGATCGGGCTGGCGGATGGAATCACGATCGTCTCCAGCTTTTTCCTGATGGTATTTCCGCATCAGGTGTTCTCGTTTGCCGATTGCGCCGTTGTGCCCGACCCGACCCCCGAGCAACTTGCTGACATCGCTGCCTCGACTGCCGATAATCACAAGAAACTCACCGGCGAGGAGCCGCGTGTTGCCATGCTTTCGTTCTCCAC
The DNA here is from genome assembly GCA_019637975.1 of Bacteroidota bacterium. Classification (NCBI taxonomy): domain Bacteria; kingdom Pseudomonadati; phylum Bacteroidota; species Bacteroidota bacterium. The sequence goes on from JAHBUR010000016.1 coordinate 13,336, forward strand.
AAAAGGGAGTGCGAGCCACCCGCTCGTCGAGAAAGTACAGCAGGCAACGGCGATTCTCAAGAAGAAGCGCGCCGATTTAGTGGTTGATGGAGAGTTGCAACTCGATACGGCAATTGTTCCGAAGGTGGCACAAAGCAAAGCGCCCGGCTCGCCCATCGGCGGGCGCGCAAATGTGCTGGTCTTCCCGGACCTGAATGCTGGGAACATCGGCTACAAGTTGGCGCAGCGGTTAGGCGGAGCGGAGGCAATCGGCCCGGTGGTGCAGGGATTGCGCAAGCCCGCATTCGATCTCTCCCGCGGCTGCAGCGTTGACGACATTGTGAATGTCGCGGCGATCAACGCGGTGGTGGGGACTGTCTGAAATTGATTTAACTTGGAGATTGTCACTGCGGTTTTTACTTTGTAGCGTCGATTTATCACTTACCGGAGGGGAGATATGAAGGGAATTCAGTTATTGCTCGTGTTGCTGATTGTTCTTTCGCAATTTCATTGCACCGACAAAGCCGTCACATCGAAAGATCCTGAACAGATTCTGCATGATTGTTCCGACCCGCCCGTGGTACGTACCGGTGAAGCGACCTACTACACGTGGGCAAACGGCGGGGGCAACTGCATGTTCGACCCGACGCCGAACGATCTGATGGTTGCGGCGATGAATGCCGCGGACTATGCAGGTTCGGCGGTATGCGGCTCGAGCGTTACGATTACGGGCCCGAGCGGACAAGTCACGGTGCGCATCGTTGACCAGTGCGGCGATTGTCCGCCAGGAAACATTGATCTGAGTCCGGCGGCATTTTCGCGTATCGCCGACATTTCACTCGGGCGTGTGCCGATTACGTGGCGGTACGTCCCGACAGCGGTGTTGGGAAACATCATCTACCATTTCAAAGATGGCAGCAACCAATGGTGGACTGCGGTACAAATCCGCAACCACCGCTATCCGATTGCGCGGGTTGAGTACAAGACGCAGGGGGGGACATTCAAATCTGTAAACCGGACTGACTACAACTATTTCGTCGAGTCAAGCGGAATGGGACCCGGGCCCTTTACATTTCGCGTAACCGATATTTACGGTCACGTGTTGGTGGATAGCGCGATTGTTCATCGCGAGAATCAGGATGTGCCGGGGAGCGGACAGTTTCCACCGTGTAATTAGAACGGGAATCGCTCAGCGAAGCAAGTTGTAATGAAAACTGATGAATGAATTGAGGAGGGGATTATGAAATCGCGTATTTGTGTGGTTCTTTTCTTATTTGTGATTGTTGGCTGCTCCGATTTGACCGACGCCGTGAAGCCTCAAGCGGTTGGTGAGCATGTTGTGAAGCAAGAGAGCTTCGGCGAGCTGGAAGATTCCTTGGCTCTGATTGATGCGTTGGGAATACGATGCGACACGCCCTTGCGCACCGGCTATGCCACATACTATATCGAGGCAAACGGGGGAGGCAATTGTCTCTTCGACCCGACGCCGAACGATTTGCTGGTCGGCGCGATGAATTCCATTGACTACGCCAACTCCGATATTTGCGGCGCGACGGTGATGGTGTGGGGCCCGAAGGGCAGTGTTGTTGTCCGCATCGTTGACCAATGCAGCGGTTGCTCGGAAGGCTCCATAGACTTGAGTCCGTTGGCGTTTTCCCGCATTGCCGATCTTCCGTTGGGGATTGTGCCCATCAAATGGAAACTCATTGCTGCGCGGGTGCAAGGAAACATCAGCTACCGGTTCAAGGACGGCAGCAATCAATGGTGGACTGCGGTGCAGATACGGAATCACCGCTATCCGATTGCGCGGCTGGAATACCTCTCCGGCGGAAATTGGATAAACGTGCAGCGTCTCAGCTACAACTATTTTGTCGAATCAAGCGGAATGGGCCCCGGCCCGTACACATTTCGTGTGACCGATCTGTTCGGCCATGTCCTGGTGGACAATGGAATCGCGCATATCGAGAACGGAAGCGCGCCGGGAGCGCGGCAATTTCCGTTGTGTACTGTTGTGAAGGAGTTCTGAGAAATACAATTCTTGCGAAAAACAATCACGCGAAAATCCGGATACCCTATGCGATCAGAAAACTTCTGGGTTCTGCTTTGTGCTTGCACAGCAGCCATTCTGCTTACTTCATGCGCCTCACAATCGGTGTACATGCAAAATCTTACCTCCGACGGCACGATGGTAAAGCCGCCGCTCTTCATGACGGATAATCCGCAAGAGGGAGATGTACGCGTTGTTCCGAAAGTGGCAGTTGCCGCACGGCAGACTCTCGTCGGAAGGGCGCACGAACACTCCAACGTGAACGACAGCGGCGTGTTTCAGGTGGATACGGTAACGCAAAACGGCACAACGCAATACTTCGAGAGGGCGGGCGTGAACAAGAATTCTTTTCAGGGAAGGAGTTTCCGCTGGGAGCCGCCGAGGGTAACGGCATCGGTGGATTTCGAGTACTTCGTGACGAAGACATTCTCCGTTGTTGCGGGGGCGAACTATTCGTCAGGGTCTACGCGAAGTTTTCTCGGCGCGGCCGGCGGAGTCGGGTTTTCGTTCGAGAGCCGAAACCTCGGACTGCGTATCGATCTCGGCGCGCATTGGAGTTCGGTTGCGTACACCGTTGACTACGTCGTTGCAACGAAGCTGTTTGGAGAATCGGATCAGCGGGTTGAGTTCTTCCGCGAGTCGGGGAAATCATCCTACCTGAATTCGTACGGCGCATTCACGCTCAACACAAAATACAAGTCGTCGCCTGTTCAGGGCTTTCTGCAACTCGGTATTAACCGGCAGACATTGGTTGAGATCGAGCGGCGGACATCGTTCGTCGGCAGCTCCGTGGTGTTGCAGTCTGCATCGTTCTTCATTGTAACACCGGGGGTATTCTTTCATGTTGCCCGCGGGACAAGAGTTGTTGCAGGGATACACTTGGCCGATGAGACGGAGTTGCTTGAAGCCGATCCCGGAGTGTTGCTCTCGCCGTTTCTGCAGATAGAAATCGGGCTTTGATGTATAGAAAGCGGCAGTTCTTTGCTTTCCGTGCAGATGTTTATCCGAATTCCCCGAAAAAGCTTGACAGAATACGGGAAAAAATCGTATGTTCAATGCGTACGAAACAGATCATGAACAAAACCACTCGACATAGAGTCGCCATACTTCTGCTGCTCGTGTATGTGCCGGTTCTCCTCACTATGGACCTGTGGCACAACCACGTGATTGTGCTTCCCGGCGTAACGGCAGAAGTTGCCGCTTCAACGGTGGCGAAGGGTGTGACTCTCTCACATGACGGTTTTTGCGCGTCGTGTCTCTTTGCGACGGGGCATTTGTTTGAGAATGTCTCGCCGGTGCTGGCACTCAGTTGTCAGTTCAGCGTCGTACTCTCTTCCCAACAGCCGCCACTTTCTCCTTCAAACAGGCTCGAATCCGCACGGGCTCCTCCATCCTGTCTCCATTCCTAATCTCACGTTTGTAAAAGCAAATCCTTTTTGTTTTGCAGACGGCATGTCGTAGCGTGCCGATCTGCATTGCAAGCTGTTTTTAACCAACTTGAATGTGATGGCGATTTCAATGCAGAGTTTCCATTGGAAATATGCGGCGTTGTTTCTTGCTGCGGCTGTAGTCCAGGCTGCAACGGGGGAACTGCGTGCGCAGCACAATGTTCAGATCGACGGCCGTGTTGTGGATGCCGTGACACGCCTGTCCTTGCCTGGTGCGTCTGTTATCCTACTGGAACTGATGCAGGGCCAGAGCACAAAAAACGACGGAACGTTCTCATTGGAAGTGCCGCCGGGAACCTACCATCTGCTTACCCGGTATGTCGGCTATGCGGATGACACGCTGGCGGTTTCGCTTGCAACCAATACTTCCTTGACGATTCGTCTGATGCCTGTTGACGTCAGGCTGTCCGAAGTTCAGTCAACGGCGGAAAGGGACAAAGAGTATTTGCAAAGGTCAAGCCGGGCAATCGCCGTTCTTACCAAAAAGGAGTTGGACAAACATCGGGGCCAGACGCTGGGAAAAACGTTAGAGAATATTCCCGGTGTCACTCTGTTGCAAACCGGGCCATCCATTGCAAAACCGGTTGTGCGCGGCCTGCATAGCCAGCGCGTCTTGGTTTTGAACGCGGGCATTCCGCAGGAAGGCCAGCAATGGGGAGGCGAACATGCGCCCGAGATTGATCCGTTTTCGCCATCGCGCATCGAGGTTTTGAAAGGGGCCGCTGGCGTGGAATACGGTGCTGGTGCAATAGGCGGCGTCATTCGCGTGGAACCGAGAACCTTCCGCGAGCTTCCCGGTATGCACGGGGAGGTTTCCCTCAATGCGTTTTCGAACAACCTGCAAGGCTCCGGTGCCGTTTTTCTGGAAGGCGCACACGAAGCCCTTCCCGGGTTTGCATGGCGTGTGCAAGGCAGCCTCCGGAAGGCCGGTGATACCCGGACGAGTGCCTACGTTATGAACAATTCGGGATTTTCCGAGGTGGATGCTTCGGGAGGAATACGATACGCGACAGGCCGCTGGAGTAGCGAAGTATACTACAGTCATTTCGGAACAATACTTGGCATTTTTCGCGGCTCGCATATAGGCAATATCACTGACCTGATGCAAGCCATTACCGACGGCCGACCGCAAGTTGTGACACCGTTCAGCTATGCTATCAACCGGCCGAAGCAGGAAATCCGGCACGATCTCTTCTCGCTTCGTTCGTCATTGATGTTTCCGGGAGTTGGTGAATTGACGACGCAATTCGGATACCAGCAGAACAACCGGCTGGAGTATGATGCACATCGGGCATATAATGACTCCCTGGCGGCTTTGAATGCGCCGTCGTTCGACCTGACGCTGACCACGTATACTGCTGATGTGAAGTTCAAACATGTTCCAGTCAACGGATTGTTCGGTAGCATCGGCGTCAGCGGAATGCGGCAAGGCAATGTCAGGGCAGGCAGCGTGTTTCTCGTTCCGAATTTCAGGGCATACTCGGCAGGCGTGTACGCACTCGAAAGCTGGGCGCGTGACCGGCTGACACTCACTGCGGGCGTGCGCTACGACTTCCGGCAGGTGGAAGTCTATCCCTTTAACTTCAGGGGATTGCAGCAGCGAATGCACACCTACGGAGGGTTGTCGGTCGCGTTCAGTGCATTGTATCTTCTTTCTGATTCGTGGTCCGTCGGGTCAAGCATCGGGTCGGCATGGCGTCCGCCAAGTATCAATGAGATGTACAGCAACGATATCCATCACGGCACGGCACAGTTTGAGATTGGCGACCTGAATCTCGATACCGAGCGGAGCCTCAGTCTGGATGTTACAGTGAAACACGCCGGCGAACGAACGAACGCCGAATTCAGCCTGTACAGCAATGTCATGAACCGTTTCATCTTCCTGTTTCCCGATCCGCAACCGACATTGACGATCCGCGGCGCGTTTCCGACGTTCCGGTATATGCAGGCGGACGCCGTTCTGAGCGGGTTTGAAGGGTCATTCGAAATCCGTGCAAGCGAGCTGCTGAAGTTGGGCATTACCGGCTCACTTGTTCGCGGCGACAACCGGAGTACCCGTGAGCCGCTGATAGGTATGCCGGCGGATCGTGTGAGGCTGTTGACGCACTTTGACATCGGTGATTTTTCGACCTTCAGCAATACGTACGTGGAAATTGTGTCCAATTTTGTCCGCAAGCAGGACCGGGTTCCCGCGAATGCTGACTACGCCGCCTCGCCGGCGGGATACGCTTTGCTGGATTTCGGAATGGGGGGAGAGTTGAGTTTTGGAACACAGGCGATTGCGATCGATCTTACAGTACAGAATCTGCTCAACAGATCGTATCGCGATTATCTCAGCAGGTTCCGGTATTTCACTGATGACCCCGGTGTCAACGCCGTTCTTCGGGTGAGAATTCCCATTGGCGAATCGGCGGAGTGAGGTTTGAGTTCAAAAATTGAAACTATTCTATAACAATCAATATATACGAGGATGTACGATGAAGAATCTACGGGCAATACACGTTCTTGCGGCATTTCTTTTGTCAGCCGCGGTTCTGGTTACAGGATGCAAGAAAGATGATCCCGTTTCACCGCCTGAGGAGCAGAATCCGCAGGAACTTATCACCACGCTGATCTTGTCACTCACGGACACGGCAGGTGTAGCCCCTGGCGCGGAAGCTATCTTTAGAGATCTTGACGGCCCCGGCGGGAATGCGCCCACCATCGATACAATGAAAGTGCAGTCAGGCGTTGTCTATCAGGCCACGATACTTCTTCTCGACCAGACCAAAACCCCGGCGGATACGATCTCTCATGAAGTAGAGGAGGAAGGACTTTCACATCGCTTCTGGTTTACGGTCGGAGGTGGAGCCGCCGGGAGAATCACGGTGACGTATCTGGACGAGGATGAAGGAAACCCACCGCTTCCTATCGGCCTTGAGACACAGATTGCCGTCTCTGCAGGCGGAACAACAACCGGAACATATCAGGTTGTGTTGAAACATTATGAACCCGCATCTCTCAAACGGTCCGATACGAACGGCACGCTCGGCGAGACGGATATTGACGTGACGTTTCCTGTACAGATTCAGTAAGCCTGGATGTGGAAAGGGGGATGCGAAAGCATCCCTCTTTTTGTTATAGACGCAGCTTTATCCCGCCATTCATCACAAATCCATCCACGGGGGCAAAGAGATCGTTGAATATCGGATTCGTGATTGTGCCCGTGTAAATGCTGCCGAACCTCGTTTGCCTCGTGTCAAGAAAATTCTCGAAGTTGATGTAGAGGGAGAATTTCTCCCATGTTTTCTCCGCCATCAGTCCGCATATCCAATACGACTGACCTTTCGTTCCGTCCGGCAATAGTTGTGTGTCGAAGTAGTATGCCTCGGCTCCCAGACGCCACTCATCGTGAACATACATCAGAACGGTATTCACGCGATGCTTCGGCGTAAGAGGCATGGGCGAGAGCATCCCCGAAAAATGCCGTTTCGTATCGGTAAGTGTATAGCCCAGATACAGCTTGAGATCGTCAATCGTCAGTTTGATGTTTGTTTCGATTCCGCGGGTATCGATATGTCCGTCGGCATTCGTGAACATCATTGCTCCTGCTACCGACGGTGTCAGGACGAGTGGCTTGTCCAGCTGTGTATAGAAAACCATCTGGTTGATGTTCAGAGAAACAACATCCAAGATTGTCGTCCGGTAATTGATATCAACGTTGCCGCCCAACGAACGCTCGGCGGATTGTGCCCCTATCGGGAGTATCCCGCGGAACTGCAGTGCCTCTGCATCTTCCGTGAAGATCGTCGGCAGCTTGTACCCCAAGCCGCCGCCGATGCGGGAGGTCAGGTTCGGGGCAAGCTTCATGAGTATGGAAATGCGCGGGAGGGCAAATGATCCGTACTCGCTGGCGTAGTCCAGCCTCATCCCTCCCTCGACCGCCAGAAGATCGCTTGCGTCCCATGTGCTTTGAAGAAATCTGCCAATGATTGTCTGTGAAAAATCTTTGGGAATAACTGCATCCTGTTTGCTCTCTTCGAACCTCTCGGTTGTAAGACTCAGACCTGCAATCCACTCAATATCTCCATTCCCATAGAATAGCGTCACCTCGGTAAATGTGGAGAGTTGATTCCCTTCGAACCTGTATTGCGGAACTTCCAGTAACCGGTTGAAGGAGCTGACACTGTTTCTGAGCGTGAGGCGACCGTTCTCCTGAAACGAGTGTTCGAAGGACAATTGTGTTGAGATGCGCGTTGATTTGTTCCGCTCGAAATAGCTGTGAGTACTGTCCCCGCCGTTCTTGATGTAGTGCATATCGCCGCCGAGACGGTTCTCGAACATCGCATTGATTCCACCAATCAGCATCGACTGTTCGCCGAGTCTGGAAAACAGCCGGGGGTTGACCGTAAACCGCTCGAACTTCGGAATGGCGGTCAGATCGATGTCGGCCGGATCGTACGGCGCGTTGCTGTTGTGGGCGGCAAAAACCGTAAGCCCGAGTTCGTCAAACCGGTTGCTGTAGAAGGCGTTGATGTCGAGTCCGCCCGCAGTCGTTCCATTGATGTGGAAATTCAGATCTTCTTCTTCAGTCGGACTTTTCGAAATAAGGTTGATGAGGCCCGCGATTGCTCCTCCGCCGTACAGCGTCGATGCGCTTCCCTTGATGACTTCCACCTGGTGCAAGTCAAGAGGCGGAATCTGCATGATACTCAATCCGCCTGCGAAGCCCGTGTACAGCGGAAACCCGTCTTTCAATATCTGCGTGTATCGCCCGTCGAGCCCTTGGATACGGATACCGGCATTTGCCGTTGTTGCCGAAGTTTGCTGGATGTGAATACCCGTGCTTTCACTCAACAACATGCGGATATCTCCAGGCTTCATATTCGATTTTTCCTCCAACTCTTCCGTAGTAATTGCCTCGATGCGTGTCGGCTCGTCTGCAATTGTACGGCTGGTGCGCGTGGTCGTAACGACCACCTCTCCCAGTTCGCTTTCCGTGGGTGAGAGATAAACAATCACAGGCTCATTTGAAGGCAACGGAAAGTCGAATGGACGTTCAACCCGCTTATAGCCGATAAGGCTGAAAACAATGTGAATTGTTCCGTTCCTGATATTCGTGATTTCAACATATCCGGCACTGTCGCTGCTCGCGCCGGAAGCGGTCTTTTCAAGAACAACAGTAGCGCCCCATAAAGGCTCACCGGATTTGGCGTCCTTGATATACGACTTAAATGTATTCTGACTTGCAGCGCCGGATGTGCATAGCGTGGCAAGCAGGAAAAGCAAAATCGTTCTCATGACATATCCTGTTATAATGATAGGTCGGAGTTTGCTGGTTGCAGCAAGAATCCTTGATCAAGAAAGATAAATCAGGAGAACGGCTTGGGGGGGTGCCAAATGTTCCGGCAGATGAGGGAAAAATCCGGTTCGGCGAAATCCGGGCACATCTCAGAAGGCGGTGTGGTTGGAGGCAGGGTAGACGTGAATTGAGCGGTAAAGCCGGAGACGGGGCACGTTGAACATCCGAAAAACGGAGAGCAGGGCTCCTTACACACATCGTTCTTCTGTTCGCATGTCTCAGTCTCGCTTTCATCCGCAACAGAGTTGTCAAATGCGCAGCAAGGGACGATTGAAACGGCGAAGACGTGCAGCGTGAGTATGATTGCGATGATTCTCATGCCTCAAGATACAAAGAGACGGTATGAGATGAAACAGATGGAATTCTTTCCTACCATCATTCACAGAAAATCGCGTCATTACTGTAGCTTCCGTTCGGGAGCCCCGTCTATACCGACTTATCTCAATAGGAGAATGTGATGTACGCTCCGCGTGTGCGGTTTGTTCTGTTGTGCTTCTTCATGTTCTCGGGAGTTTATGCGGCTGGAAATGACATGAATGCCCGGCAGCCCCCGATGGCGGAAATCAAGCCTCATACGTTGGAGAAGCACGGCAGCATCCGCACAGACAACTACTACTGGTTGCGCGAACGCGACAACCCGCAGGTACTCGAATATCTCAACGCAGAAAACCGCTACACGGATGCTGTCATGGCTCCGGCGAAACAACTTGAGCAAAAGCTGTTTGAGGAAATGAAGGGACGCATCAAACAAACAGACCTTTCCGTGCCGTACAAACTGGACGATTACTTCTACTACACGAAATACGAGAGCGGCAAAGAATATCCCATCTACTGCCGTAAACAGGGCTCACTTGATGCACGGGAAGAAGTGATGCTCGACGGAAACGAGATGGCGAGAGGCCACGGCTTTTTCACCATCGGAAGCACGGCAGTAAGCTCTGAGCAGGATGTTCTTGCTTTCACGCTGGACACAGTTGGACGCCGCTTCTATACAATACGTTTCAGGAATCTCAGAACCGGTGAATTGCTACCGGACGAGATACGCTCATCTACCGCAAATATCGCATGGGCAAATGACAACAAGACACTCTTTTATACGAAGCAGGATCCGGCAACCCTGCGTGCGCACAGAGTATACCGGCATAGGTTGGGCACGGACGCATCGCAGGATACGCTTGTGTATGAGGAGGAGGACAGTACGTTCAGTTGCAGCGTCTTCCGGACGAAATCCAAACAATACATAATGATTGCTTCACGGCAGACTCTGAGCACGGAGTATCGTTACTGTGATGCCAACACCCCCGACGGCCAGTTCAGAATCATTATGTCGAGAATGGACAACCACGAATACTCCGTTGAACATTTCGAGAGCAACTTCTACATCAGGACAAACTATAAGGCAAAGAATTTCCGTCTGATGCGAACACCGGTTCTGGACACACGCATGCTTTCCTGGAGAGATGTGATTATTCACAGGCGGGGTACGCTGCTGGAAGGGTTTGCGATCTTCAAGGACTTTCTGGTTGTCATAGAGCGCAAGAACGGTTTGCGCCAGATACGCGTTCTTCCGTGGAGCGGCGGCGAGCACTACATCCAGTTCGACGAAACCGTTTATGCCGTGAGTGTCGGCATCAATCCTGATTTTGAGACGCATCTGCTTCGGTACAATTACCAGTCGTTGGTCACCCCCAACTCTGTTGTTGAGTATGACATGGCGAGGCGGACGAGGACGGTGTTGAAGCAGGATGAAGTGTTGGGGGGGTACAATCCCGACAGGTACCAAACGGAACGGGTGTTTGCAAAAGCGCCAGATGGACTGCTTGTTCCGATCTCGCTTGTCTATAGAAAGGGGATGAGAAGAAACGCGGACAACCCGTTGTTGCTGTACGGCTACGGATCGTACGGCATAAGCACAGAAGCAACGTTCGCATCCAACCGGTTGAGTCTGCTCGACCGCGGGTTCATCTATGCCATCGCGCATGTTCGCGGGGGGCAGGAACTTGGGCGAGAGTGGTATGAAGACGGAAAGATGCTGAAGAAAAAGAACACCTTCACCGACTTCATTGCGTGTGCCGAGTTTCTCATTCAGGAACGCTATACAACTCCCCGGAAACTCTTCGCACAGGGAGGAAGTGCAGGCGGCCTGTTGATGGGAGCAGTGATGAATATGGCTCCCAACTTCTTCAAGGGCATTGTTGCAACAGTTCCCTTCGTTGACGTTGTCACAACGATGCTTGACGAGACAATTCCGCTGACAACATCGGAATACGACGAATGGGGGAATCCGAACGAGAAAGAATACTACGACTACATGCTTTCTTACTCTCCCTACGACAACGTTGAACCAAAGAACTATCCCAACCTGTTGGTGATGACGGGATTGCATGATTCGCAGGTACAATACTGGGAGCCGGCCAAATGGGTGGCAAAACTGCGGGCGCTGAAAACCGACGACAATCTGCTCCTCCTCAAAACCAACATGGAAGCAGGGCACGGCGGCTCCTCCGGCAGGTTTCGCAGGTTGCGCGAAACTGCGCTGCAATACGCGTTCATGTTGCACATCCTGGAGAAGACGAAATAGCATGAACCGACCTCGACAACACAATCCGGCCGGTTTCACACCGCTGTCATTGTTCACAAGAATCCTTCTTGTTGTGGCGGGAACGATCTCGCTCGGAGTCGGCATCGTGGGGGCGTTTCTTCCCGTGCTGCCGACAACGCCGTTTGTGCTGCTTGCCGCACTCTGCTACGTTCGCAGTTCGCAACGCCTGTACGAGCGACTGATGCAAAGCCGGTTCGCAAGCAAGCATGTCCGTAATGTGCTGGCGGGGAACGGCATTCCGCTTTCTGTCAAGATCATCTCGCTTTCCATCTCCGCAGTCATGATCGGCTATGTGAGCATCTTCGTGACGGAAAGTTTCGTCGTGAGGATGTTGCTCGGCATGTTGTATCTCGTGCAACTCGGGTTTATGGTGAAGATGAAGACCCTGAAACATCATCATGATGAAGGCCGGATTTCTGAACATCGATTGCTTGACGAGGCATGAGTCGACTTCCGACAAGCAGATGAATGCGGAGAAGTCTGACGATTTTTTGTATCTTCTTGATGGTGTTCCAATAAACTGAAAGAGACGATCATGCAAATCGGAATTGTCGGACTTCCGTTTTCCGGAAAATCCACCCTGTTCCAAACCATCACAAAATCCCACTTTGATCCCGCGGCTTTGGCAAAGGTGGAAGCGCATCATGCCGTTGTGAAAGTTCCCGATGCCCGGCTGGATGAATGTTCCCGGATCTTTTCCCCGAAACGGACAGTCAACGCTACCATTGAATTTGTCGATGTTGCCGGATTGAAGAAGGGCGAAACCGGCTCGACGCAGTTCACCACGAACTTTCTCTCCAACATCAAAACGAACGACGCGCTTGTTCAGGTTGTGCGCCTCTTCGCGAATGATGCCGTGCCGCATCCCGATGGAACGATTGATGCGCAGCGGGACATCGATTCGTTTGAAACGGAGTTCATTCTTTCGGATCTCGCCGTTGTGGAGAGCCGGGTCGAGCGCCTGAAGAAGCAGGTGATGAAGTCGGGAGATGAGTTGGGCAAACGCGAGTTGCCCGTTCTTGAGAAATGCAAACAGATTCTTGATTCGGCAAAACCGCTGCGTGAGCATGACTTCACGAAAGAGGAACTTCAATTGCTGAAGACATATCAGCTTCTTTCCATCAAACCGATGCTGATTGCCTTGAATCTTGATGAATCGCAACGCGACCAGGCCGATTCTCTTCGCAGGAAGGTCGCCGAACAGAAAGAGGGGAGCCATACAAAAGTCGTCTCTTTCTTCGGCAAGATCGAAATGGAGATGTCGGAACTTGCGGATGAAGAAGCCTCCGTGTTCATGCAGGAATATGGCATCACCGAGTCGGCGCTGGACACACTGATTCGCGAATCATACGCTATGCTGGGTCTGCAATCGTTCTTTACGGTCGGCGAGGACGAGTGCCGGGCATGGACGATCAGACGCGGAATGACGGCGCAAGAATCAGCAGGGGTTATTCACTCGGATTTTTTCTCGAAGTTCATCCGTGCAGAAGTGGTGCACTACGACGACTTTGTTGCGCATGGCGGTTCGTTTGCCAAAGCAAAAGAGGCAGGTGTGTGGAGGCTTGAAGGGAAAGAGTACATTGTGAAGGACGGGGATATCATTTCGATTCGGCACAGTTAAGCAAGACGGCGGCAAAAACCGTGAACCATCCACCAAGTGAGTGATGTGCGGAATGCCGATGCAATGAAAACGCCATCTCCTCCCATTGAATAGGCAGAGATGGCGTTGCCGTTACGGAACGGAAGAACAACCTACGAAGTCTTTTGCCGGATCTGCTTTGCCGCGAGGTGGCGCACGTAGTACATTTTTGCGCGACGCACAGACCCTTCTTTCACCCTCTCGATTTTTGCAATGCGGGGGGAGTGAAGGGGAAAAATACGCTCAACGCCCACTCCATCCGAAACCTTCCTGACCGTAAACGTTGCGCTCATGCCCGAACCGTGGCGTCCTATTACGACACCCTGAAACTGCTGGATTCGTTCCTTGTCGCCCTCGATGACCCGCACATGTACGTTGATGGTGTCGCCCGCGGAAAACCCCGGAAGATCGCTCTTCATTTGCGTCGCGTCCACTAACTTTAGCTTATCCATGACTGCTTCTCCAAACTACGTGTGTTGTGATTGTTCAAGTAAGTCTTTCCGGCGTTCCGCGGTTCGTTTCATCTGCTGTTCCGCACGCCAGGCTTCAATTTCTTTATGATTGCCTGAGAGAAGAACCCCGGGCACTTTCATTCCATCAAACTCTTCCGGACGGGTGTACTGGGGTCCATCAAGTACACCGTGCTGGAAGGAATCTGTCAATAACGATTCGCCGTCGCCAATCACGCCGGGAATCAACCGCACGACCGCGTCGATAAGAACCAGTGCCGGGAGTTCTCCCCCGGTCAACACATAGTCGCCGATGGAAATTTCCCTCGTGATCAGCGCTTGTCGAATGCGTTCGTCGATTCCCTTATAGTGTCCGCACAGCAGCAGAAGATTCCCTTTCAGCGAAAGCTCGTTGGCACTCCTCTGTGTCAGCGGTTCGCCATCGGCACTGAGATAGATCACTTCGTCGTAGTGTCGCTTCTTCTGCAGGGATTCGATACATGCAAACACCGGCTCTGCTTTCAGAATCATCCCCGCTCCGCCGCCGTACGGTGTATCGTCGATCGTCTTGTGTTTGTCGGTTGCAAAGTCCCGCAGGTCGTGCAACTCGATCTCGACGATACCCTTTGCCCTCGCCCGCTTAATGATGCTTTCGTTCAGCGGACTGTGCATCAGCCTGGGAAATCCTGTTACCACGTCAATCCGCATCGTGTTCCTCCGTCTCTCCTGCAGACTCGTCGAGCATCCCTTCGATGAGTCGTACCTTCATGGTTCGGGATTCCATGTCGATCCTCTTGATGAACTCTTTTACCGCCGGGAGCAGAACCTCGTTGCCGTTCCGCTCCACGACGTACACATCGTTTGCAGGATATTTGAGAACATCCTTCACGACACCGATTGTCTCGTTATTCTCGCCAATGACGCGCAAGCCGATGATGTCGTGAACGAAGTGGGTTCCTTTCGGAAGCCGGACTGCGTCCTTTTCATCTACAAAAAGAAAGGAGCCGACGAGCTGTTCTGCGTCGTTTCGATCCGCGATGCCCTGGATGGAAATACGGACGCCCCGCGGCTCGACACGAGCCGACAGGATGCCATATTCGGCCACCTGAGCGTCGGTCGGGCCGATCAGCACCTGTTTCAGTTTTCTAAACCGCGCCGGATTGCTCGTCATGGGAAGTACAACAAGTTCGCCCCTGATGCCGAACGGCTTGACGATTTTTCCTACTGCCAACAGTGTTCGACTGCTCAATTCCTTCGTACAGGCTTAGTCTGCAATCTCCAGAATTGCCCGTTTACCTTCCTTGGCTGCAACCGCCGCAAGCAATGTACGCATTGCCTGTGCAGTTCTTCCCTTTCGTCCGATCACTTTGCCGACATCCGCCTGCCCTACTTGAAGTTTGAATATCACCTTGCCGTCCTTCTCTTCCTGGTCGAGAATGACCTGCTCGGGATTATCCACGAGATGTTTGGCGATGAACGTTACAAATTCACGCATAGCGCGCCTCTTGAGTTGGTTGTTAGATCTTACCTGTCCTAAGACCGCTGTGCACTCCTTGCGCATGGTCTTTAAGATCTGACGTCTGTACGACAACGCCCGCACACTTGTGCGGGATGTTGCCAGCGAGAAGCCTGCTCGCCTCCGTGCGAGTTAGGTCAGGCCGCGGCAGTTCCTGGTTCTGCCGGTGCCGGCTCGCCGCCGGCACTTTTTCGAGCCTTACGTTTTGCAGCAAGACGACGTGCTTTGCGCGCTTATCAAAGAAAGAGCTTTTCAGCCTGTGCCATTTGCCACCTTCTCCATAGTGCTGCAATCGTGGTTTGTCCGTTCCTTTTGAGCAGGCTCCACTTCAGCCATGTCCGTTCCGTTGCAGCAAACTGCGCAAGGTATCCGTGGGTCGCGCTCCGGCCTTCAGCCAATACATCAACCGCTGTTCTTTTGTTTCAATGAGCATCGGATTACGCAGGGGCTCGTAGCGGCCGATTATTTCCAGAAACTTGCCGTTACGGGCTGCACGCGAATCCGCCGCGACGATGTGGTACTGCGGCATCTTCTTTTTGCCGACTCGTCGCAATCTGATACGTACTGCCAATTGTTCCTCCTCTATGTTTTAACATTCTGTAGAGTAGTCATGTCTCCGCTCCTCGCCGGACGAGCGGATTCACTTTCGGATATGCCTCAAAACGCCGCTTTCATGCGTTGGGACATCTTGAACTTGCCGCCCCCTTTTCCAAAGCTTTTCATCATCTTCTGCATTTGCTCGAACTGCTTGATGAGTTTATTGACTTCCTGAACGGAGGTTCCGCTTCCCGTCGCAATCCGCTTGCGCCTGCTGCCGTTCAGCACGTCGGGATTGTCGCGCTCTTTTTTCGTCATGGATTGAATGATGGCTTCGATGCGGACAATTTCCTTGTCATCAACATTCACGTCCTTCGGCATCTTGTTCATGCCGGGCAGCATTCCCATCACCTGGCTGAGCGGCCCCATCTTCTTTATTTCCTGAAGCTGATCGAGAAAATCCTCGAATGTAAACTGCGATTTTCGGAGCTTTTGTTCAAGCTTGACCGCCTTTGCCTGATCGAACGTTTGTTGTGCCTTTTCGACAAGCGTGACAATGTCACCTTTGCCGAGGATTCTGCCTGCAAGACGTTCAGGATGAAACTTCTCCAGCGCATCGAGCTTCTCCCCCACACTAATAAACTTGATCGGCTTGCCAACAGTTGCGCGTAACGAGAGTGCCGCCCCGCCCCGTGCGTCGCCATCCATTTTTGTCAGCACCGCGCCGTCGAAATTCAGGCGGTCGTTAAACGCTTTTGCCGTGTTGACGGCATCCTGCCCCGTCATCGCATCGACGACGAAGAGGATTTCATTAGGCTTGGTTGAGGTCTTGATCTCCTCAACTTCCTTCATCATCTCTTCATCAACGTGCAGGCGCCCCGCAGTGTCGATGATGACAACATCGCGGGCATTTTTTCGGGCGTGTTCGATGGATTGCCTGGCAATCTTCACGGCACCGGAATCCCGTTCGGAATACACCGGAACGGAAATCTGTTTCCCGAGTGTAATCAATTGGTCGATTGCGGCAGGCCGGTACACATCTGCGGCAACGAGCAGCGGGCTTCGACCCTGACTCTTCAGGTGGTTGGCCAACTTTCCTGCGAACGTCGTTTTGCCCGATCCCTGCAATCCCGCCACCAGAATAACAGATGGCGGCATTGATGAGAACGAAAGCTCAGCCTTCTTTTCGCCCAGTAACCGTACCAACTCGTCGTAGATGATCTTGACAATGAGTTGTCCCGGGGTAATACTGGAAAGAACTTCTGCGCCTACTGCCCTTTTCTGGACGTCATCTATGAACTGTTTTGCGACTTTATAGTTGACATCGGCATCAAGCAACACGCGCCGGACTTCACGGAGAGTTTCAGCGACGTTTGCCTCTGAAATCTTTCCCTGGCCTCTTAGCTTCTTCAGCACCCCATCTAATTTCTGACTCAGATCTTCAAACATCGGCTAAACAGGAGAAGTAGCACAAGAAACAGAATCGTACCCATCAAGATGGGTGATTAAAGTACGGAAAAACAAGAAGTTAAGCAAGGCAGTCAGATTAAGAATTGTTAGCATGCCGGGGATTTTCCGCGCTTCTTTGCCTTGAAACTCACGTACCAATTGGGTAGAATGAATTACGCATTTTCTGTCAAAACTGCATGTAGGGACTTGATTGTGACAAGACTTCAGACGCTCATCCTAACACTTGCTGTCTTTTTCTGCGGAGTTGTTGCTTTTGCCTCATCATCGAACGATTTGGTTGAGAAGGGGTGGAAGTCGCTTGAGCCGGCCCCGGCCCCGGGAGGCGGACAATCCGAAGCTGAGAAATACTTCAAGGAGGCAATCGATGCGGACAAATCCAACACCCGGGCACATCTCGGACTTTCTTTACTGTACGAGATGCAAGAACGAAAACTCGAAGCGTGGAATGCGTTCCGCAACGTCCTGACAACGGAGCAGAACTATTACCCCTACCTCTCGGCGCAATGGCTCTATACGTGGGACGACAAGTTGCGCAATTCGCCTGCTTCCGGCATGATCGGACTGCTGAATCAACTCACGGAAAAAGCCAACCCGGACGGAATGATGAAAGCGCAGGCAGCCGAGCAATTAGGCACACATTTCATGAACCGGGGCGACTTGCCGCAGGCACGGGGCTGGTTCAACACAATGAACGCCATTACGCAGTGGATGGTGATCGGGCCGTTCGACAATATTTCGGCTTCGGGATTTGACAAGGCGTTTCCGCCGGAATATGAATTTGATCAATCGAAAACGTATGAGGGAAAAAACGGGATTCCGGCAACGTGGTTCGAACCGAAGGCGATACGATTTGACCGATGGGTCGATTTCACGCGTTACTTTGCTTTCTCACAAGCGGTGTACTATGCCAACGCTTTCATCTTCTCCCCGAAGAAGCAGTCCGCATGGATACGCATCGGAACGTCGGGATCGCTGAAGGCATTTCTGAATGATGAGGAGATCATCCGGTACTTTGATGAAAACAACAACGATCTCGACACCTATATCATCGAAACCGAATTGCAGGAAGGCTGGAACCGGCTCCTCGTCAAATGCGGCTATTCCGAGATCACGCGCTGTAATTTCATGGTACGCGTCACAGGCTCATCCGGTGATCCCATCGACGGATTGAACATCTCTCTTTCTGCACAACCCTACACGGTAAAGCCGGGCGCCCAGAGCAGGCATGTCGAGAATTTTGCCGAGGCGTTCTTCAAGGAAGAAATCAAGAATCATCCCGGGCGGCTGGAGAATTACGTTCTCCTTGCCCAAGTCTACCTTATGAATGACAAAGCTGTTGAGGCCGAACTGCAGTTGCGGCAAGCGCTGAAACGTTCTCCCAACAACATTCTTCTTGTCAACAAGATACTTGAAGCGTACATCCGGGGACAGAAGTTTGACGAGATGACACAAACTCTCGAGAAGCTGCTTACGATTGAGCCCCATGCTCCGAATGCCATCACGTATCGCATTCAACAGGCTATTGACAATGAGGATTATGAGACGGCGGAACGTTCGTTGCAACAATTGAAATCGCTTCTTCCCGATTCCGAGCAAGCATACCGCCAGGAGATTGCCCTCTATAGAAAGAAGAAGCAGAACGAGAAGGTGCTTGAGCTGAACAAGGAGGCGTATACCAAACATCCCGATGTGTGGGAGTTTGCATATCTCGAAGCGACTCTTGCCCAAACACGGCAGCGCAATACCGATCGCGCAAAGCAGATCGTCGCGCACTATCTGAAGAACAACTACAACGCCAACGCATTGAGCACGCTTGCGGAATACAGCCTCACATCGAGCCTCTCCGAATGGGAAGCATACTATGCGAAGATGATCGAGCTGGAACCGGCGGCACCGGGATACCACTACAAAATGGCGAAAGTCTATTCCTCTCTTGAGTTGTACGACAAAGCTGTACAAGCTATGCGCCGGGCAATAGACATGTGCCCGAACAGCGATTCATACTGGTCGGAATTGGGTGAATTGCATCGCATCATGAATGACATTCCACAGGCAATGGGGGCTTATCAATCGGCGTTGAAATTCAACCCCGCCAACTACGATGCGCGTGAAAAGCTCCGCGAACTGCAGGGGAAGAAATCGATCTTCTCACATTTCCAATCTGCAGGCATAGACAGCGCGGTCAAGGCCTCGCCCAAATCGGCCGACTATCCGAACGATAACGGCGCCATCCTGCTGGACGATACGAAGCGGGT
This sequence comes from Bacteroidota bacterium, assembly GCA_019637975.1. Taxonomy (NCBI): domain Bacteria; kingdom Pseudomonadati; phylum Bacteroidota; species Bacteroidota bacterium. The sequence goes on from JAHBUR010000016.1 coordinate 32,619, forward strand.
TGTGTTCGACAAGGGAACGTCAATGTCGCAACACGAGTTGCTTGTGAAATTGTTCAATAAAACCGGGATTGACCAGTACAAGGAGTTCGGCGTTCCGTACAATCCCTACACGGAAACGCTTATCATCGAAAAGGCTGTTGTGATCAAAAAGGACGGGTCGGAGGTGAAAGCCGACGTTTCGAGAAATGCGATGGTATTCAAGCAGCTTGAGGAGAATGATTGCGTTTACATCAAGTGGAAAACAAAGAACCACTACAATGGCCGGCTATCCAATCAATTCTGGGACGAGAACTATTTCAACGGCGGATACCCCGTTGTGCTTGCCCGGTTCAGCCTGCTTGTTCCCGAACAACTCGTGTTCAACCACCGGACGCAACACATGCCCGACAATCCGGTGAAACGAACAACCGAAGATGGCTTGCTGTATGAATGGTCGCTCGGCAACGAGCCGGCAATCGTGTACGAGGCGGGGATGCCTCCGCTTACCGACGTTGCGAAGGTGCTGTATATTTCCAGCATCCAATCGTGGGATTACTTGGTGGATTGGTATACAGACCTCGCGAGAACGAAAACACGCAGCACGTTCGAAATCCGTGAGCAGGTCGAGGAATTGTTCGAAGGAAAGAAGAATCTGACAGAAGAGGAGAAAATCAGAATCGTCTACGACTTCATCACCGAAAACATCCGGTACAGCAGCGTGCCGTTCAGGCAGTCGCCGCTTGTGCCGCAAAAGGCGCGTGACGTTCTCGTGAACCGCATCGGTGATTGTAAGGACGTTGCCACACTGTGCATAGCTATGTTGCGTGAAGTCGGCATCACGGCGCATCATGTTCTCGTCAACACGGCGGATCAGGGGTCGAATGCAAACATCCTGCCGACCATCGCGTTCAATCATGCAATTGCGGCGGTGGAAACCGAGCAAGGAATCCGCTATCTCGATTTGACGGCAAACAATTTTCCGTACGGCTCTGCTCCGTCTCCCGATATCAATGCGTTCTCTCTTCTCATTGCCCCGAACAACACAAAGCCGGGGTATCTCGGCAAAAAGGAATTCAGCCCCAGCAACGTGCATCGAAAGACAACAGTAACGATTGCCGTCGACAACAGCATCAGCGTCCGGCATGAATCGAAGAGAACGGGCGTCGAGACGGCAAGCGTACGGTTTTTCTATCGCGATAGAAGCCCATCGGATAGGGAGAAACTCTATGTGCAGGGGCTGACATCGGACTTCCCCAACGTACGGTTGACTTCGCTGAGTTTCACCGGCCTTGATACCGTTACGGATGTTGTGACCGTGAGTTCGGGATTCGAAGTGCCTGACTATGTGTCCGAATCGGGAAGGTTCAGGTTTCTCAAGCTGCCGTGGGCGGATAAGCTCGGCCCGAACTCCGCTCTTGTACACGATACGCGGATGTATCCCATCGTGGACTACTCGCACGAAGATACATTGCGGGAGCAACTTACCGTCAAGCTTCCGAAAGGATACGTCGTGGAAGGCCTCCCCCCGAAAGCGAAGCTCACCTCCGAAGCAGCGGAGTATTCGGTTTCATACAAACTGTCGGGAGGGGCGTTATTGGCGACGCGTGAGTTTATCAGAAAGAAGAACACCGTTCTGCCGGAAGAATACGCCGCGTACAGGAAGTTTTACAACGACGCGTTGAAGGAAGACACAAGGCAGATTGTCTTGAGGAAGAAATGAAATACACTTGGAGGACGCTGTTATGGAATTAACTCTTGAAGAGATGGCCATGAGACTGCTTGGTCTCCCGGCGTCTTCGCGTGCGATGCTTGCCGAAAGACTCATTGAAAGTCTTGACGAGACAGAAGACGACGAAGTCGAACGTCTATGGATTCAAGAAGCGGAGGTTCGTCTTCAATCTATTCTTGAGGGCAAAGCAAAAACCCGGCCCGCTGATCAAGTTTTTCGGGAAGCACGAGAGAAGCTTGGATGAAGCTTCTCGAATTCGATTCAAATGCCGAGCAGGAAATGCTGGAAGCGGCTTTTTCTATGAAGAACGTCAGGTGAAGCTTGGCGTTGCATTTCTGAAAGAGATAGAGAGGGCGGTCCGACGATTGATTCGGTTTCCTGAATCGGGGGTTATCGTTAGCCAGAGGATTCGCCGTTCAATGGTGAAGAAATTTCCATACGCTGTTCTGTACTCGAATCAACCGGAGAAAATCGTTATTGTTGCCGTAATGCACTGTCGAAGAAAACCGGGCTATTGGAAGAAGAGATTGCGATGATGAACAAACTCACTCTTGTTTGTATTGTCGTGTCGCTTGGCGTGTCTGAATTCGTTCATACGCAGCCGGCAAAGATTTCCAGTGCCCTCAAAATTGCGCGGCTAAAATACTCCGGCGGCGGCGATTGGTACAATGATCAGTCGGCGGAAGTCAACCTGCTGAGGTTTGTCCGGGAGAATACCAACATCCACGTCGAGCCGACGTATGAATTTGTGGATCTGAACAGCGAGCAGTTGTTTACATACCCGATGCTGTTCATGACGGGGCATGGCAACATTTCCTTCAACGAGCAAGAGGTACGGCGTCTGCGAACATATTTGGAGAACGGCGGCTTTCTCTATGCCGATGACGACTATGGAATGGATAAGGCGTTCCGCCGCGAAATGAAGAAGATCTTTCCGGGACAAGAGCTTGTTGAACTACCGTTCAGCCACGACATCTATCGCAATCAGTTCGAATTCCCGGGCGGTCCGCCGAAAACACACGAGCATGACGGGAAGCCGGCACAGGGCTTCGGATTGTTTCATAACGGGCGGCTTGTTGTGTACTACACATTCGAATCCAACCCGAGCGATGGCTGGGCCGATCCCGAAGTTCATAACAACACTCCCCAAAAACGGGAAGAGGCCCTGAGGTTCGGAACAAACATCATTGTATGGGCGTTGACGAATTGAGAGCTATGTCGTGAGAGGCAAATGAGCGAAAATACCCCAAAAATACTCAGCGAGTTGACGGACAGACTTTCCGCCGTACGAAGGAAGGAGAATTCTTCTTCTCTTCTTTACGGCATCTTATTTTCTGCTTCCGTGATGGTCGTTGCTGCGGGATCGATGATTCTTATTGAACAGATATTCTATCTGCCGGCTCCGGCCAGAACGATCATTTTTTGGGTCGTCACCGCTGCCGCAATCGGCTTGCTTGGATGGTTTGTTTTTCGTCCGTTGCTGACGCGGTTCGGTTTGCTGCCCGCAGAAAGCGATTCGCAAACGGCGGAAAAAGTCGGCAAGGCATTCCCGGGCATCAACGATCATCTCGTCAACATCCTTCAACTATACAAAGAGAAAGACAGCACACAATATTATTCTCCCGATCTCATTGATGCCTCGTTTGAAGATGTCAGGAAAGAAATCGAACCCGTTGATTTCACTTCTGCAGTAAGCTATGCGCCTGCCCGGAAGTGGGGAAGGATTTTCGGATTGGTATGTGGAGTTACGGTGCTTCTCTTTGCGGTCTTTCCTTCCGGCTTTCTTGGGGCTGCAAACCGGCTTTTGCATTACAGCGAATCGTTTGAAACTCCGCAGCCGTTCCGGTTCATCGTCGAACCGGGCAACAAGGAAGTCGTAAAGGGTGCCCCGGTGCCGATTGTAGTGAAGGTGGAAGGCGTGCCTCAAAAGCAGATCACGCTTTCATCAAAGCCGTCGGGTCAAATTCAGTTTGAAGAAAGGACTCTTGTCGCCAACGCAGACGGTACGTTCAACTACGAAATGCCCGCATTGAAATCCACGACAATATATCGGGCAAGCGCAGGCGATGTTTCCAGCGACGAGTACACGCTGACGGTCATCGACAGGCCGATGGCAAAGATGCTGCGCGTGAACCTCAGCTTCCCATCGTATGCAAAACTCCCGCCGCGTCAGCTTGATGATAATGTCGGGGATGTGACGGCGCTGAGGGGAACACGTATCACGCTTTCTCTCGAAGCAAACAAATCCCTTGCTGAAGCGAAGCTCGTTTTCACACAACCGGCAAATGAACCGAATAGAAAACCGATCACACACCCCCTCACCGTTTCGGGAAACAAAGCATCCGGTTCGCTGATGTTGCTCAGAGAGCAGACGTACTACATTCATCTCGTCGACGAAGAGAATATCACAAGCGCCGAGCCGATTGAATACTCACTCAAGATTGTGCCCGACGCATTCCCGACCGCACAAATACTCTTCCCCGGAACCAATATTGATATTGCCGAGAACAGCCGGCTCAATATGCTGTACAAAATCACCGATGACTTCGGCTTCTCATCGTTGCGACTCGCGTACCGGCTCATTCAGTCGCGCTACGAGCAGCCGTGGGAAGATTTCCGGTATCTCGCCGTTACGATTCCTACCGCAATCACAAACGAGGGAGACATTGCCCATCTCTGGCCGCTTTCCGAACTCAATCTTGTTCCGGAAGATGTTGTGAGTTATTATCTCGAAGTGTTCGATAACGACAACATCTCCGGTCCGAAATCAGGACGAAGCGAAATCTACACGTTACGTCTTCCCTCACTCGAAGAAGTGTTTGCCGATCTCAACCAGTCTCACGATGTGAGTCTTGAGGCGATGAAGGAATCGTTGAAACAAGCGGAAGAAGCAAAGAAAGAGCTTGAACAACTTCAGCAGGAAATGCGGAAGAACCAGCAGAAGATGGACTGGCAGCAGCAAAAGAAAGCCGAGGAGATGCTGAAGAAATATGAAGAGATTCAAAAGAAGATGGAGGAAGTGAACAAGACCATCAATGAGATGGTGCAGAAGATGGAGAAGAACGAAGTTCTCTCGCAGGAGACGCTGGAGAAATACCAGGAACTGCAAGAGCTGATGGAACAAATGAACTCGCCGGAGTTTGCCGACGCAATGAAGAAAATGCAGCAGGCCATGCAGCAGATGAATCCCGAGCAGATGCGGCAGGCGATGCAGAATTTCCAGTTCAACGAGGAGAATTTCCGCAAGAGCATCGAGCGGACGATGAACCTTCTGAAGCGTATTCAAATCGAACAGAAGATGGACGAAGCGATCAAGCGGGCGGAAGAAATGATGAAGAAGCAGGAAGACCTGCAGAAGCAAACCGAGCAAACGAATCCCTCGGACAAGAACAAGCTCGACGATCTTGCCCAGCAGCAGAAGGACTTGAAGGAAATGCTCGAGCAACTGCAAAAGGAACTTGCCGAGTTGCAGAAGAAGATGCAGGAATTTCCCGCCGAGATGCCTCTCGACGAAATGCAGAAGGCGCAGGAACAACTCTATCAGAGTCAACTCGACGAGATGATGGAACAGATTGCCCAACAGATGCAGCAGCAACAACTCTCGCAGGCAATGCAGAACCAGCAAAGCGCCCGGCAGAAGATGCAGCAATTCATGCAACAGATGCAGCAGATGCAGCAAGCGATGCGGCAAAACCAGCAGCGGCAGATCGTGAACGAAATGCGGCGGGCGCTGCAGGATTTGCTGAATCTCTCGAAACGGCAGGAACAACTCAAAAACCAGTCGCAACGGATGGAGCCGAACTCGCAGCAGTACCGCGATAACGCCCAGCAACAAATGGATGTTCTGCGCGACCTCGCAAACGTCACGCAGGGACTGTCACGCCTTTCACAGAAAACATTCGCCATCACGCCCGAGCTCGGCAAATCCATCGGCGATGCGATGCGGCAAATGAACCAGGCGATGCAATCGCTGGACCAACGAAGCGGCAATCAGGCGGGGGCACAGCAGCAGGGGGCAATGGGTTCATTGAACGAAGCAGCAGACCAATTGCAGAGCGGCATCAACGGCATGATGCAGGGCGGACAAGGGATGGGCATGGGCATGGCGGGATTCATGCAGCGACTGCAACAGATGAGCGGGCAGCAACAAGGGATCAATCAAGGAACGCAGAGCCTGCAGGGAATGTCGCAACAGCAGATGGCGGAGATGGGACGACTTGCCGCCGAACAGGGAATGGTAAGAAAGTCGCTTGAGCAACTCGCGAAAGAGGCGGCGCAAAGCGGCGAGTTGAGCAAGATGTTAGGCGACCTCAACCGCGTTGCACAAGACATGCGCGAAGTACAGACGGATCTCGCCCAGGGTAATGTCAACCCCGAAACGATGAAGAAGCAGGAACGGATTCTCTCGCGCCTGCTCGACTCACAACGCTCGGCGCGTGAACGTGACTTCGAGAAGAAACGCCGCGCAGAATCAGGCACGAATGTAGCGCGCCGCAGTCCCGGCGAGATTGACCTGACGACGCAGGAAGGCCGCAACCGCCTCCGGCAAGACTTGCAGAAAGCCATTGACGAAGGCTACGCAAGAGACTATCAGGAGTTGATCAAGAAGTATTATGAGGCGTTGGAGAAGATGGAGAGGGAGAACTAATTACGGCATGTTGTAAGGACACGACCCCGTCGTGTCCTTCGCTTAACTGTGAACACGAAGAGGGCATGACTGAGTCATGTCCCTACAAAGAGAATATGCAATATCCCGATTTTCATGATTGGTGCAAGTTGTAAATCCTGTTCGGAATAAGTAGATTGAGCGTCACATATTCCGCTCAGGATTAATTCATGGCTTTTACGAGATTACTCAAGGGGAAAGACCCCGCCCGGACCCCCAATACATTAGCCCGCCATCTTTTCTCCGTGTATGAACACTACCGCGTTGACCATCTCGGCCCGCACAACTGCAATCACACGAACATCCGGGAGGCTGTAGCGGCTTGTGTTTCGAACAGCAAGGGGTTGTTGAGGGTTGAACAGATAGGCTCATCGCTTGAGGGAAGAAGCATCAACCTCATCACCTGCGGAAAAGGAAGCAAGCGAGTTCTTCTCTGGTCACAAATGCATGGCGACGAGTATACGGCGACTCTTGCGTTGATGGATATCTTGAACTTACTCGTCCGAAGATCTTCAGAAGAGAAGTGGATTCATGAGATGCTGGAAGAGTCGACGCTGTATGTTCTTCCAATGCTGAATCCCGACGGTGCTGAGCGGAGGCAGCGGCGTACCGCGCAGAATATCGACATGAACCGTGATGCGCGGGCGTTGATTACGCCAGAGGCTCAACTGCTTCGCACTCTGCAGCACAGGCTCAAGCCGCAGTTCGGATTCAATCTGCACGATCAGGAGTTGTGGGCCGTCGGCGATTCCAAGGAAGTCTCCGCGATTGCTTTGCTTGCTCCGGCGCTTGACAGGAAGCGCTCAACGCCGATGGTACGCGTGCGTGCCATGCGCGTTGCCGCGCTGCTTACCCGCGTGCTGGCACAATTCATCCCGAAGAACCTTGCGACGTACGATGATGCGTTTGAGCCGCGGGCGTTCGGTGACAACATGCAGTTGTGGGGAACCAGCACCGTGCTTGTCGAGTCAGGTCACTGGCCCGGGGACAGGGAGAAAAAGTTCATTCGCAAACTGAACTTTGTCGGCATACTCACGGCTTTGCGATGTATCGCCAACGGCTCGTATCAGGATGCGGAACTTGATCTCTATAAAGATCTTCCTCAAAACGGCAAGGCAATCTATGATATCATTGTCCGCGATGTGGTTCTCAAACATTCTCTCAACGGAATGCCCGATTGGACGCAGAGTGTTGACATTGGCCTGAGCATTCCCGCCAATACCAATCCCAACCCTGTTGTTGCTACTGTCAAAGATATTGGCGACCTGAGTACGTACGCAACACTTGAAACGATCAACGGCACCAAGCGATCAATCTCATCTTCCATATTGAAGTTGGAGCAGGAAATTCCTCTTTCAAGGCTGCTCGACGCGCTGCAACTCTACTACAGGTAATAGGCGATATTGCTTACGAAGACGGCTTGAATGTCGGGGGCTAATGTCGTAACTTGGCTCGTGAGTTAACTTCGTTCGTTCATTCTATCCGGAGCTGCATGGCACGGGCTGCCGTTACGCAAAAACAACGTGAATTTCAGGGTGAAGCCCTTCCGCATATGGACTTTCTGTACAACTATGCCTTGCGGATGACGTTTAATGCGGCCGATGCGGAAGACCTTGTTCAGGAGACGTTTTTGAAGGCGTTCCGGTTCTGGGACTCGTACGAGAAGGGAACGAATATCCGCGCGTGGTTGTTCAGAATCATGAAGAATGCGTTCATCAACCGCTACCGGAAAGAGAAGAAAGAGCCGGAGACGGTTGAGTACCAGGAAGTCGAGAACTTCTACAACAGCGTCCGCGAAAGCGCGGTTGAAACCAGCGACCTGCAGGAATCTGTTTTCAAGAACCTGCTGGAGGATGAAGTGGCTGTTGCGATTGCAGAGTTGCCGGAAGATTTTCGTACTGTGGTTATCCTCTGCGACATCGAAGAGTTGACCTACGAAGAGGTTGCAGAGTTCATCGATTGTCCCATCGGAACCGTTCGTTCACGGCTTCATCGGGGAAGAAAACTGTTGCGGGCCCGGCTCACGGAGTATGCCCGAAAGCGCGGGTACGTTGAAGAAAAGAAATAGAAAGATCCTTATCGCATTATTGCTAACAGTCTGGTCAGGTCAACGTGGAGTGTAGGAAATATCAGGAGCATATCACCGCGGCGGTTGACAATGCTCTGGAAAAGACGGAGAGGGATGCGCTGGAACTGCATCTCGCTGATTGCCCCTCGTGCAGAAACGAATTTGAAGTGGAGAAGCTGACACGCAATCTTGTCAGAACGCGTTGTCAGCGCAAGCGGGCTCCGGGCCATGTGCTGCAGCATATATCTCAACAGCTTGAACAGGAAGCAAGCCACGGGAAGCCTGTTGCATGGTGGGGCTCCCTTGTTGAATCAACGTACTTTAAACCCGCAGTTGCCTTCGCTGCTGCTTGTGTCGCCATCATCTTCCTTGTAAACAATCCATCATTGAACAGTCCGAGAGTGATCGAAGCATCACTTCTTCCCCAGAATGACATCATCAAACAATCGCTTGCCAACTATGGTGCGGTGGTCGCGGGAGAAATAACCCCGCAAGTGGTTTCCAGTCAGGCCGAATATGTTCAGGGATTCTTTGCGGGAAAGACGAAATTCCCTGTGTTGTTGCCAAAGATGACGGATTGTACATTGGTGGGCGGTGTACTCAACGATTTCGGCGGCGAAGCGCTGGCTCACGTCGTGTACAGCTACAACAGTTCGGACATCATTTATGTATATGAGGCCTGTTGGAAGACCGTCCTGAATGGTTCGCCATTCCATCTCGGCCGGGATGTTGTTGATGAACTGCAGCGCACACAACGGTACAGTACAACCACTCCCGATGGACGCTCGCTTGTATTATGGACTGACGGCAGAACTCTTTGTGCTGCTGTCTCCAGCATTGATGTTGCCGCACTCATTGCGTGCCTCGACGCGGCCCGATAGCTCTGCATTCCGCCGCTGCGGAATTCCTTTTAAATCTGAAAGGCAGCTTGCATGTACTCGCGCATACTCGTCCCTACCGATTTTTCCAAATCATCCTTCGTTGCATTCAAACCTGCTCTCGAAGTAGCAAAACGGTTCAAGGCTAAAATCTATCTGTTGCATGTTACGGAGGAAGTGCCTGTCTATGCATATCGCATCGGCATTTCCCAGAGTGAATTCAGTGAACGCTTTCTTGAACACGCGGCAAATGAAATGCGCAAAGCAGCGAAACGTCTCGGCGACCCCGGGGCCGAGTTGCTGATTCGACGGGGTGTGGTGCTGAACGAGATTCTGAGCATCGTGAAAGATAAGAAGATCGACTTGATAGTCATGAGCACACATGGCCGGACGGGACTTGCGCACGCCGTTGTCGGAAGTATTGCAGAAAAAGTCGTGCGCCGAGCACCATGCCAGGTGCTGACCGTCAAGCCGAAGTAGCCCCCGGCGTCTATTCAGGAGAGTATGTGTTGTACTGTCCGCTCCGCATTTCTTGACATCCCTTCTTTATCTTGGTATATTTTTTTGGTGAACATAAAAGGTGTCGAGCCGACACCTTTTTCTTTCTTTGATTTCGACAGGGGTCAGTTACTTCATGCAATCAGATTCGCTACCAGGAGGCGGGCCGCTGTACAGCGATCAGCTCGACGCGATTCCCAATCAATTACCGGTTTTGCCGCTTCGCGATGTTGTGGTCTTCCCGTATATGATTTTCCCCGTGCTTGTGGGGCGTGAGTCGTCACTCAAGGCCGTAAACGAAGCTCTTGAGCGCGACAAGTTCATTTTTCTCGCTGCGCAGCGCAACTCTGTGACGGAAGAACCCGGCATCGAGGATATCTATCACGAAGGCACGATAGCGAAGATCATTCAGATCCTCAAACTTCCCAATGGTTTAATGAAGATTCTGGTTGATGGTGTTGTCCAAGCCTCAGTCAAACGATTCATCTCCAACGGCAAATTTCTCGAAGCTGAACTCCAGATCAATTTCGACCACGTGGTAATGGACTCGGAACTCGATGCGCTATTGCGTCATACGTCGAGCTTGTTTGCGGAGTATGTTCATCTCAACCGCAATGTGCCGAGCGAAGTATTGCTTGCGTTCGAGAACACGAAAGACGTACAGCGAAAGGTGTTCTACATCGCGTCGAACATCCTGCAGAATGTGGATGTCAAGCAGAAAGTCCTGCAAATCACCGCGACGCGCGAGCAACTGCACGAGTTGATACGGATTCTGAATTCCGAAAACGATGTTCTCAAAATTGAGAAGGAGATTGATTCGAAGGTTCATGACAACATTGCCAAGTCGCAGCGGAAGTTCTTCATCCAGGAACAGATCAGGATCCTTCAGGATGAATTGGGAGATGAAGACTCCTCTCCCGAGCTCCTGAAGCTTCGCGACGATATCAGGAAAGCAAAGATGCCGAAACCGGTGGAGGAAAAGGCCGCCGAAGAGTTCGGAAAATTGAAGAAAACACCGCCCCTCTCACCTGAATCGACCGTCATCCGGAGCTATCTCGACTGGATGGTAAATGTTCCGTGGCACAAGCGAACCAAGGACAACCTGAATGTTGAACACGTCAAAGCAATTCTGGATGAAGATCATTTCGGACTCGACAAGCCGAAAGAGAGAATCCTGGAACACATCGCCGTACTGAATCTTGTACGCGAAATGAAGGGGCAGATCCTGTGCTTTGTCGGCCCGCCCGGTGTCGGCAAAACGTCCCTTGCGAAATCAATCGCCCGAGCGCTTGGGCGCAAGCTTGTGCGCATTTCACTCGGTGGCGTACGCGACGAGGCGGAAATTCGAGGGCATCGCAGAACGTACATCGGATCCATGCCCGGCAAAATCATCCAATCAATGAAACGGGCCGGTGTCATCAATCCTGTGATTCTGCTGGATGAAGTTGACAAGATGAGCATGGATTTCCGCGGTGATCCTTCATCCGCACTGCTTGAGGTTCTTGATCCCGAACAAAACTCAACGTTCAACGATCACTATCTCGATGTTGACTACGATCTCTCGCATGTCATGTTCATTACAACGGCAAACGTCCGGTATCAAATACCGCTGCCATTGCAGGATCGGATGGAGATTATCGAGCTTGCGGGGTACCTGCAGCACGACAAGCGCGAAATTGCGAAGCGACATATTCTTCCGAAGCAGTTGGAAGAGCATGGCCTCACAAAGAACAACATCGAATTTCAGGACACTGCGATAGATCGAGTCATCGCAGCGTACACGCGAGAGGCGGGCGTGCGCAATCTCGAACGTGAACTGGCATCGGTTTGCCGGAAAATCGCGAAGGAAATCGTTGTGGGAAACCAGAAGAACGGGAAGAAAGAAAGGCAGAGTACGGTTCCTGCGGTAACTCCCGAAAAGGTGGAAGAGTATCTTGGCGTTCCCAAGTTCCGCAGCCGGTTGCGAGCCGAGACGAACCGCGTCGGTTCGGTAACAGGGCTGGCATGGACGAGTGTCGGCGGCGACATTCTGCATGTTGATGTGACTATCATGAACGGGAAGGACAAGCTGACGCTGACCGGGCAATTGGGCGACGTGATGAAAGAGTCGGCGCAAGCGGCCCTCAGTTATCTTCGGTCCAATGCCGAGTCGCTTGGACTTGGGGCCGACTTCTACAGAGACAAAGAGATTCACATTCACTTACCTGAAGGTGCAATACCGAAAGACGGGCCGTCGGCAGGCATAACAATGGTTATGGCGATGTACTCCGCTGTGAGCGGCAAACCTGCACGGGCTGAAGTGGCGATGACGGGTGAAATTACGTTGCGCGGCGAAGTTCTGGCCATCGGCGGGTTGAATGAAAAGCTTATTGCTGCACAGCGAAGCGGCATTACCACGGTTCTGATTCCTCAGGAGAATGTGAAGGACCTGACGGAAATTCAGGCGAAGGTGAAGGAAGGATTGTCGATCATTCCGATCAACAAAATCGAGGAAGCGCTTCAATACGTCTTCCCGTGATAGAGTTTTCATTTTTCTTTTTTTTTTTGATCTATGAGTGATTACATCGTTACCGCCCGCAAGTATCGTCCGATGAAGTTCGACGATGTTGAAGCGCAGGGCCATGTGACGCAAACGCTGAAGAATGCCATCAAGCAGAAACGTCTTGCACACGCATATCTGTTTGCCGGGCCGCGCGGTGTCGGAAAGACTACTACCGCCCGTTTACTTGCGAAGCTTGTCAACTGTCGGAATCCGACCGCCGATCTCGAGCCTGATAATACGTGCGATCTCTGCCGTGAGATTACGGAGGGAAGAAGCTTTGATGTTCTTGAAATCGATGGCGCCTCGAATCGCGGAGTCGAGGAAATTCGGAATCTTCGCGAGTCGGTCCGGTACGCCCCCGCCAAGGGAGCATACAAAGTGTACATCATCGACGAAGTACACATGTTGACAAAGGAGGCATTCAATGCGCTTCTCAAAACGTTGGAAGAGCCGCCTCAGCATGTGATGTTCATCTTTGCGACAACTGAAATCCACAAACTTCCCGCTACCATCATTTCACGTTGCCAGCGATTCGATTTCCGCCGTATTTCAATTGAGGAGATTATGGCAAACCTCGGCAGCATTGCGAAGAAGGAGGGACTGGAGATTGACAATGACGCGCTGCTGTTGATTGCAAAGAAAGGCGACGGCTCGATGCGCGACTCGCAGAGCATCTTCGATCAGATTGTGGCGCTGTGCGGTTCAACGATTTCGAAGGACCAGATTCTGCAAGCGCTCAACATCGTCGATCAGGATTTCTATTTCCGTGTCACCGATCTCATCAAGGTGAAAAACACAAAAGGCGGGCTTGATCTCGTTCAGGATATCATGAACCGCGGCTACGATATCAAGGAATTTCTCGGTGGGTTGACGGAACATCTCCGCAATATCCTCACCACAGTAACAACGGGATCAACTGCATTTATTGAAGAGTCCGATTTCTACAAACAGAAGTATGTCGAGGTGGCGAAACAGTTTACCGTTGCCGATGTGCTGCGGTTGCTGAAGTTTGTGAACAGTACCGAGGCAGCCATCAAATGGAGTGCACAACCCCGCTTCAAGCTTGAGGCGGATATCGTTCAGTTGATTGCCCTGAACAGTGCCGCTGAAGTTGGAGAGGTTCTCAAGAAGATTGACGACTTGTCAAAAGGTATTCCGCAGGAGAAAAAAAAACTCCGTGAAGACAACCAGTTCCCGATAGCTAAAGCCTCCACGCCTTCCATTGATGAACGGCAATCGGAAGCAGGTTGTTCCTCTCCTCAAACATCAACCACAACTTCACGATTTGCTGTACGCCAGACCTTTGTGCGTCCACCGGCGCAACCGAAAAGCGAAAACTCCCCAGCCCTTGAAACCGCCGTACTGGCATCACTCTCGGAGGGGGAAGTTACTTCGCGATGGGATGAGTTCCTTGCCGAAGTTCGCCGCCAGCGTATTGCGGTGGGAACCGCGCTTGAGTCGGCAGACCTGCTGGGTGTCAGCGGCTCGACGATCCGTGTGCGTGCAAGCGATTTCACCGCCTCGTCGATAACCCGTAACAGGGAGCTTCTGGCGACCATTATTCAAAGAGTGTTCAATACGCGGGGTAGAATAGAAGTTGAGATCGGCCAGGAAAAGAAGGCATCAATATCTCTCGATCCGCATTCCGCCTCCACAACTGAACTTCCGCCGCCGGACCAGTTGGAGAAGGAGCATCCTGTTATTAAAGCAATGATCCGTGAACTTGGCGCCGAACCTTTTTGACTGAAACGAATGTGAGGAAGGCCAAATGAGGACACCCGATTCTGAAATCAGCCTAATTCCGCTGTATTGTCGAGGTTCGGTGCCTGCGAATGTGATCTCGAACCTTGATTTTCAAGCCTCATTTTCTGATTATGAACCCACAAACTCAGGAGAGCCGTTACTGCAAGCATGATACAGTGCTGTATGTAGTTCACTGTAAACTCAATCCGTCCGGCTGACAGGCCGGTGTATTTTTCGAGAGGTGAAAGATGAAAGCTCGTTGGTGTGCAATCGTGTTGTTGATGTGTGCCGCCTCTTCCGGGGCAATGGCCGGAGGCACGAGTGTGGCAAAGTATGCCGGGGAATTTACCTCGATCGGAGTCGGTGGAAGGGCTCTCGGTATGGGCGGCGCATTTGTGGCGCTTGCCAATGATGTGACTGCAGGATATTGGAATCCGGCCGGGCTCTCCCACATCATGTATCCGCAAGCGGCGTTGATGCACGAGGAACGCTTCGGGAGTGCCGTCAATTACGATTACGGCGCAATTGCATTTCCGCATGGAACGAACACGAGTTGGGGATTCAGCGTCATCCGCATTGGTGTTGATGATATTCAGGATACCCGCAATGCTGCAATTGATGCAAGCGGACGCTTGGTTGATTACCAGACGTACATTCAGAATCCGGAAAACTACCGGATTGACCCGAGCCGCGTTACGTACTTCAATGCGGCCGATTGGGCATTCTTCTTCACCTACTCAAAGAAGCAGTCGGAAGATTTCTCGTACGGCGCAAGCCTCAAGGTGATCCGCCGTGAGTTAGGTGATGCGTCGGCAACAGGCTTGGGGCTCGACATCGGCGTGTGGTACATGCCGATGGATAACGTCATGTTGGGGGTAAATCTTCAGGATATTACCACGACGTTTCTAGCGTGGAATACCGGCACGAACGAGTTGATTTCCCCGACGATGAAAATCGGCTCGGCATACTTCATCGAAGCATTCGGCGGGCGGTTTGCACCGGCAATTGATTTTGATATCCGTTTTGAAAATCGCAAGTCGGCATCAACCTTTGCGCTCGGCCCGGTGAGCTTTGACGCGCATATCGGGACGGAGTTCATGTTCAAGAATGTTGTTGCATTCCGTGTCGGATACAACGATGTGAAGCAGGTCTCGTTTGGAGCGGGGCTGCATCTCCCGAAACTCAGCATCGACTATTCCTTTGCGCGGTTTGCACAATCCGCCGGAGATCGTCTTGATGATACCCACCGCATTTCGTTGATGTTCACACTCGAAGCCGAACAGTTCAGGAGAGTGGACGGATACTGAAGTTGACTTGGTTGCGATAACGAGGGGTGTGTTCAGGCGTTGAGCACACCCTTACTGTTTCAGGGGGGAAGTGCTACTTTGTTGTTAGTTCGAATACACCGCTCCAGTCGGCGGGAGGCGGATTTCGCTTGAAGAAACCTGCGCGTTCGGTGTATAGATGTGAAGGGTAGTCCTCTTTCCGAAGCATTGCCGCTTCACTGAATCTTCGTTCCGCTTCTTCCCATTTTCTCGATCGGTACAACATCAATCCTTCCGTGAACAACTGAACAAATTGTTCCAGCGCAGGATCAAGATTCGCATCCCGTTGCTGAATCAACTCGAATGTTCGAACGGGTTCCGTGCGTCCTTTCACCGATAGCAAGTCGAGTTCACGTCCGAGTATGTTGTGTTTCACAGCCTCATACGTTGTCTCGCTGACGATGATTTCCGTCCGATACACCTTGTTGGCTCCCTCGAGGCGAGAGGCGATATTCACACTATCCCCGATAACAGTATAATCGAATTTCTCCGCGCCGCCCATATTGCCGACAACCATTTCGCCCGTGTTAATGCCGATGCGCGTGTAAATCGGCGGTCTGCCATCCAGCTTCCAGCGATCACGGATTTGCCCGAGTTTGTGCTGCATTTCCAGAGCTGCGACACATGCACGCAAAGCGTGATCTTCTTGCGATAGCGGCGCTCCCCAGAATGCGATCACCGCATCGCCGAAAAACTTGTCAAGTGTGCCGTTGTTGCGGAGAATAATGCTCGACATTTCCCCGAAATATTCGTTCAACAATGCAACCAATGCATCGGATTCCATTTTCTCGGAAATCGATGTAAAGCCTTCAATATCACTGAACATTACAGTAAGCTGCTTGCGTTCTCCCCCCAACTTCAACTTCTCCGGGTTGGCTATCAGCTCATCAACAACAGTCGGATTGACGTACGTGCTGAACATTGTCTTGATCATGAGGCGCTGCTTGCGCTCGGTGACGAAGTGGTACCCCGTGCTTGCGACGTAGCCGCCAAGCACGGCCACGATGGGGCTGATCGCTGCCATAACAAACTGAGAGTGGATAAACAGCCACAGCGTTGCCGCTGCAATCACTGCAAGTTCGAGCATCACAAACAGAAAACCGAACAACTCAAAGACAAAATGCCGCTTGCTTCGCCCGCTTCTCAGAGCGGAGGTGACATAAAATGTGAAGAGGGAAAAGAACAGGACAAGGAGAATTTCCGACCGGGTTGATTGTTTGTACAGGAACCTGTTCTGGAGGATGCTCTCGACGACGTTCGCGTGTATCTCCACACCATACATGAGATTGTCGCCGCGCTGCAACCCCTGTGCTATGGAGACGGGAAAGAGATCATGATCTTCTGGCAGCGTCGAGCCGACAAGAACAATTTTATCCGTAAACGTACCGTCATACCGGTACCCGTAATCGGGGTCGCTGAACGTGTTGATCGATTCGCCCGTTTCCGTTTCTTCATTGGTGATGATGTCTTCGTCATCGATAACATCCGCGAACTTGACACGCCGGAATGTTCCGCTGGGGCCGAAGAAATTGATAAGCAGGGAAGAGGGATCGTATTGCGGAATCATTCGCCCGGCATACGCGAAACGCTTCTCTTCAATTGTTGCAACATGTTGCGGCGGAAGTCCCAGGTATTTATTGAGAACGGCAAAGCCGAATGTCGGCACGCGAACAGTATTGTGCCGCCTGATATGTGTTGCCTCCCAGAACGGACTGTAGCGTCTGTGCACGCCATCCGGGTCGTTCCGGATATTGACGAGCCCGAGCGAACTATCCACTGTGAAGAAGATGTTGCCAAAGTGTTCATCGGCTTCAACCAGTGCATAATCCTGCGGCTTCGTTTCCAGCTTGCCTGCCAGCACAACAATTCCCGCTTCGCGAATTGCCGCCCGGAGATCGTCGTCGTTTTCCGGGGACTGGACTTCCGCTTCACTCAGGATAATATCGATCCCGACAGTCTTCGCACCTGCTGCTTTCAGATTTCGGACAAGACGGGCATAGTATGAGCGGGGCCACGGCCACCGATCGGGCAGCGACCTGTACGATTCATCGTTGACTTCTACAAGTACGACATGGCTTGATTCACGCAAGGCGGGATATGTGCCGCGTACCTGAAAGCGGTAGTCCAGCGTTGCCATCTCGAGCCGTTGCACAACTCCCAGCTGGAGGATATCATCATGCGTGAGAATGATGGTGAGCACGCCGACAACGATTGCAACCAGGAGTTTTCTGAGGTGCGGGTTCATTGCACGTCAGAAATCGAAGCGATATTTGACGCTCCAGAAATCATCGTTCGGGAGGCCGATGTTCCCGAAGAGGCTGTACTGAAGGATGATGTTCATTGCTCGCGTCACAGCCCATTGCGTCGAAAGATCGACTGTGACCCGCTTGAAATCGCCGAACGTAGGACTGACGGTGCAGGAAACCGACGCAACATCATCGGGAAGAGTGTACACGCCGTTGGCAAACACATTCGTGTACCGCAACCGCATGCGCGCCCCGAACGGCCCCGGGTAAGTATTGTAGTTGTGCGTGAACCCCATTGTGGTTTGCAGCGGTATCCGGTATCGCGAGTTGAGATTCAAAGCGACGGAGGTGTTGCGGACATCGAGGTTTTGCGGCGTGTAATCATTCCGTTGTGAACCCGAAAGGCTGATTGATGCGGTATGCGACGCATGGAAGTTGAACCGCTGAGCAAGAAGAACAAAAATCCTGTTCGTCTGATCGTCCACCGCACCAATCACAAATCGCGGAGAAAGGTTGTTGATGTTTCGATAATGTGTGAACCCCACAGCGATGCTCGGTACGTTTGAACGCGGATCGTAGTTAACGGCAACATTGTACGTTGTGAAATGAGTTGTCACCGCTTTTGATTTGCTGGTATTGTCCGAAAGGCGCTCGTATCCGAGAGTGATGAAGAGATTCTGGGCCGGAAGCTTGATCCGATCGGTGATGTTAAATCCCGCAATGTCCGTTCTGAGGAACGTTTGCCCGAATGAATTGTAGTCGCTTCCCCGAAACTGATAGCTGATTCTGAATGCGTTATCGAAGTAATTCAGAGCAAGGCCTACGTCGTAGGCAACTGTTGAGAGTTTCTTGAACGAAAGAGGCCGGAGATTGTCGTTGACCGTAATGAAGCTCTTCAGGATGTCCCGTGCGTTCTTGATGGCAGCAGCATCCTTCGTGTACACCGAGTCGATATACGCATCGGTGAAGTTGCCGCTTGAAATATCGTTATTGTATGCACTGAAGGCAAACTGTCCGGTCAGCTCGATTCTGCTGTTATCGAAGCGCGATAACAAATCTGCTCCCAGTACAAGATTCTCTTTGGGCCTCGTCCCGTACCGGATTGAATTCATGTCATCTTTCGACTTCAACCAGGTGAAGCCGATTTGATATGTCTCGCCAGATCCGAAACTCGGTCGCACGGCAAAAAGGCTGCGCGAGTAGGTTCCGTAATTGTACTTTCCCCAGAGAACCGAATCGATTTTTGCGTATGCCGCGAGAGAGTCGAGCTGTTGTTCGTACGCCAGGTTTTCAATCGGAATGACCTTCAGGAGAGTTCCCTCAATATCACGGACTGTCTTTCCGGCAGCAACCTCAACGTTGAATTTGCCGAGCCTGATTGCAGAGTTCAGCCCGCGAACACGTTTTCCGTTCAGGATCAGACTCGGGAAGTAGGGGTAACTGTCGCCGTATCCCACAAGGAGCCATTTTGATTCCAATCCGGCGTAATATCTGTTTTGCGGCTGCCGATTCAAGCGTTCATCCGACGTGACGAACGCATTGGCATTGAAACGCCACGCACCCTGGCTGCCGTTGAAGCGGAAGTTACCCCGATTGTACCATGTTTCTTCGCGGTTTACTTTCTCGCGCCTGAGCTCAAGATCAACGGATCCCGTTGATACAAATGCGGCACCCCCCCGCTCGGGGGGCTGTCCTTCAGCCAGCACGTTGAATGACGTTGTCACCTGTCGGTGCAATAATCCCTGGCGGTTGTACAACAAAACGGAAGCTGTGTAACGCCCCGGCTTGAGAGTGACTCCGTGATTGGTCGGAACATACACGAGAATGTCATCACTGATAACAATATGGCGCGTGACATTTGTATTATTCAGAAAGAGTTGAGTCGCCCGCTTGACAACCATCGTGTCTGCTCTGAACATCGACACGGAAATCAGCACATCGTTTGCCTCATAGGAGGCGTTTGGTTCAGGACTGAGGAATACCGCTTGTACATCATCCTCCTTCTTCATAACAGGAAGCTGGAGGGTTTTCCCGGGTGCATTGGTAAGCGGGTCCGGGCTTTCGCTTACAGGGTATGACTCGAGTTGACCCGAACGATTGACGAGCACGATATAATATTCAAGGAACGGCGGTGATACATGCCTGGGAGGAATTCGTGCGATTGCCGTGTTTCCTAACAGCTCCATCTCCACCCTGGTCCAGCCCGATTCGGTAAATGAGCGGTAGAGAAAGTATACGCGTTCTATGGTTTCTCCATGGCGCAGCTCGGCACGGACTACCAACGGTGATCCGCTAACAGCTTCAGATGGTGAGAACGAGGAGATGCTCGTTGAAACCTGGGCCTGTAGAGTTGATATACTGATGAGAAGAGAACAGAGCAGAACAAGAGTATGCAGAACACGGCAACGGCACCTCGATAGGGTCGGCGAAAAGCCAATTGTCATTGTATCTAAGAGGAGAATGATTCAAAAAAAAGCCCTGCAGAACATCACATCCACAGGGCTACTCGCGTGTGAACGTCACTTATCTGAACTTGATTTCGATGTTCTTCTTGTTGCCCCCGCCGTCCTTCAACTCGATATCAAGCCTGCCGTCCTGCTCTCCTGTACGCGAGGAAAGCTCGGCGGCTACCTTTTCTTCGGGCGTTGACGGGCGTACTTGGAGAGTACCGTCGGGAAATGAAAGTCCGGTAAACCCGCCGCCCACATCGACAACCCGCGACGAAACCTTGCTTGAGAGCGTAACCAGTCCGTCAAGAACAATCAGCTTATCCGAAGAGTCTGATGCGCTGAACTGTCCGCTTGTTCCCCGCACCGATGCAACAGAAGTCGGCGACGAAAAACGAAAGCCCTCACCCTGTTGTTGCTTCTTGATACTGAAGCCGATGACACCCCGCTCGAACTCGGTCGACTTCAATGTTGACGTTGCATCCTTTGCGCCACTGAGCAGCACCTCGGTCTTTTCACGTACGCGCAACATGCTGTTGTCTTTGAACTTGATCACCGCGATGGATTTCTCTCCGGTTTTCAAACGCTCGCCGGACGAGAGCATTTCGCCCCGCTTGGCAGCCTGCCAGGCTTTGTCGGGTTGTTTGCGCGTAACATCCAGAATAACTCTGCTGATAAGTGCAATAGTAGTATTCTGCATCGGGGGAG
This sequence comes from Bacteroidota bacterium, assembly GCA_019637975.1. Lineage (NCBI taxonomy): Bacteria > Pseudomonadati > Bacteroidota > Bacteroidota bacterium. The sequence continues at coordinate 53,448 of JAHBUR010000016.1, forward strand.
GAACTGCGCCCGGGAGGACGCATATCATCACCACTATTAGGCCTGCTAAACCTGTTGTTTTCATTGTCAGACTCCCCTGATTATTCAACAATTACCGAACTGACTGATTCCGGGCTTGACCGGATATCATTCAATGCGTTTAACAAGTCGGCCAGAGAAATAGGGGAACCATTGAACCGGAATGTCCCGGACGGGCTGAGATCCTGGGCGCGAATTTGATCGAACACGGGTTTGTATGAAGGAGGCAGAGCATCCTCCAATTCCTGAAGTAGCCAATCGAGGGAGCTTCTTCGCTGTGTCGAAACGGAGAATGACCGCAAAGCGCTGCGAAGCTCGAGATCTGTTCCGCCCGCTGTGCCAACCAATCCCTTCACGTGCCACACGTATGTCCGGCCAGGCATCAGTGGTCGCGCACCAGTTACGGGATAGCGGAATGATCGCGTTGCAACAGTTGCGGTTGTCTGGGGAGTACCGGAAGCCACTTCTTCCAGGCTTCGCTGACCGGGAAGCATCTCATAGATACTGATTGTTGCGCGCGGCCCGTCGTATTGCCACTCAAACAACGGCAGTTCTTCCACAACTGTCTCACCCGCGGCCGGTGCAAGCAACACCGGGGATGACGGATTGGTCAAATTGAATTCGAACATTCCCTGACCCGTCGCATTGCTGGCGCTGACATCAACCGTAAACCTGTACGTGCCTGCAGGCATCGACCCGCTCGGAAGAGCAATCTCCTGAAATGCTGCTTTCGCCTGTTGGTTGAAGATGTAGCCGTCAACATCGCGCTGCGGAATGCCTCTTCCTCTTCCAAGTTCGAGGTTGGTAACAGTTCTGGTGCCTTCCAACAGGAAGGGTTTCGAGATGAACTTCGCGGCATTGACGTAGGTTTCACCGGCAGCCAAATAGACATCAAGGTTGATCGTGAGAACCACTTCGACCGATTGTGGTGACGACATGGTGATTGTAAAAAGCCACTTCGGCGTTGTGGCATTGAGAAAATCAAGGTCGCTAATACTCAGAGTATTAACGGGTGCACGAAGGGTGGTAACGGTGATTTGGCTCTGTGAGGTGGCCGGCCACAGAAGAACCGCCAAGCAGAAAAGAACCGAAAGGACTCCCCAAGTCCTTTTCCCATCAAACACATTCTTCATAATTGTTCCCCTTCAGATTATGAATAGACAACATTCCCCTTGAAATGATAAGAAAAACCCCATTGGATAGCAAACCCGATGATCTTTGCGACTGTTCAACGCACAAAAAAGGGAGGGCGCTTCAAAAGGCCCTCCCATGACCGGATCTTTCTATGGCAATGGTAATCAGAAATTTCTGATATCGTTGAACACGACAAAAGCCATGAATGCGAGGAGGAGAAAGAACCCCGCCCGCTGAACCACAAGCTTGATTTTCGTCGGGATTTCCCGCCCCATTATTCCCTCAATGCCGAGAAACACAAGGTGTCCGCCGTCAAGGGCCGGGATTGGCAGGATATTCAGGATGGCGAGACTGATGCTGAGAAACGCCATAAACGTCAGGTATGTGATGATGCCCAGTTCAGCAGTCTGCGAGGCGAGCTGCGCAATTTTGATTGGCCCAGCGACGGATTCGCGGAAGGGGGTTTTGCCGCTGACAATACTCCCGATCCCCTTGATCGTCAGCCCCACCACATTGCTGATGCTGACAACGCCCTCATTCAGGGCTTCGAGCAGTGAATAGTCTGTATGTTTGACCGGCCCGTTGTAACGCAACCCGAACGAGATACCTATCAACCCCTTGTCGCTTGGCACAACCGTGCCCGACATCAGCGAGTCGTTGCGTCGCCATTCAACATGCAACGGCTTACCCGCATGTGCACGTACGATCTCATTCACTCTGCGGTCGTACCTGATCGGTTGATTGTCGAGCGAGAGGAGAACGTCGCCCGCCTTGAGTCCTAACTCCGCGGCAGGCCTGCCCGGATCAACGGTGTTGATAACGAGTTCCGTGTGGTTAGGCGTAATACCGAATGAGCCTTCGTTGAGGGATTGCAGAGTCTGTTCAGGGGCGTTGACAATCACTTCATTCCCATCCCGCAGGACAACGAAGTGAAGTTCCTTCCCGATATTTTGGAGATAGACATGATTCCTGACGTCATCCCAATGCTCAATCTTCTTGTCGTTTATTGTCAAAATCTTGTCGCCGCTTCGGAGTCCGGCTGCCTCGGCGGGGCTTGCTTCAAGCACGTAGCCGATTTCTGTGGTGTCGGAAACACTTTTGCCTTGCGAATAGTGAATCCCCCAAAAAATTCCAACGGCGAGAAGGATGTTCATAATCACGCCGGCAGAAATGACAATCATTCTCTGCCAGATCGGTTTCGAACGGTATTCCCACGGTTGAGGTTCCTGTTGCAAGTATTCGGTATCAAAGCTTTCATCGATCATCCCGGCGATCTTGACATACCCGCCGATCGGAATCCAGGAGATACAGTAATCCGTTTCACCGATTTTCTTCCCGAATGCGCGGGGAGGAAAGCCTAGAGAGAACACATCAACCCGCATACCGAACATTTTTGCTGCAAGAAAATGCCCCAACTCATGAATGAATACCAGAATACCTAACGTGACAACAAAATAAAATATCGTGTTGATGACTTCCATGCGATTCCTTCGTTACTGTACCGTTGTTGAGAATTCGTGAGCATGCTGACGCGTCTCGGCATCAATACGCACAATTTGTTCGTACGTTGCATTGTGAACCACTGTGTGTGAAAGCAGCGCTTCCTCGATGACTTCGGGAATTGATGAAAAAGGGATTTCCTGATTCAGGAACTTCTGCACGGCAACTTCATTGGCGGCGTTCAGAACGGTGGTTGCCGTTCCCCCTTTCTCCAATGCCGTGAACGCGAGATCAAGACATTTGAACTTCTCGTAGTCCGGCTCGTCAAACGTCATTTCTTTCAGCGTAGAAAAATCCAACCGCTTGTGCGGAGCTTCCGGTCTGTCGGGATACATCAACGCGTATTGAATCGGCACCTTCATATCGGGCATGCCAAGCTGCGCCTTCGTCGAGCCGTCCTTGAATTCCACCATCGAGTGGATGATGGATTGCGGGTGAATCACGACATCAATGCGTGCGGGCGGCAATCCGAACAACCAGTGTGCTTCTATCACCTCAAGTCCTTTATTCATCAGCGTTGCCGAATCGATCGTGATTTTGTTCCCCATGCTCCACGTCGGATGATTTAACGCATCGGCAACCGTGATACCGGAGAAGCGTTCTTTTTCCAGTCGCCGGAACGGACCGCCGGAGGCCGTAAGAATCAGCCTCTCAACATTGCCGATCTCTTCGCCTTGCAGACATTGGAGGATGGCACTATGCTCGCTGTCAACAGGAATCATCCGTACGCCATGTGTCTTCACGGCTTTCATCATGATTTCGCCGGCAACGACAAGCGTTTCCTTATTTGCCAGAGCTATGTCCTTTCCGGCTTGAATGGCATGCAGCGTCGGCTTCAGTCCGGCAAACCCGACCAGGGAACTCACAACAACGTCAACATCTTCGCGCTGAACGATCTCGCACAAGGCATCTTCGCCGGAAAGTACTTCAGTTGTTCCATTGACGAATTTTCTCAGGACTGACGCGTTGCACTCGTCAAGTACCACAACCGCACGCGGGTTGAATTGCAGGATCTGCTTCTGCAACAAGTCGATATTCTTGTGTCCCGTCAGATAGGTAACGCGGAAACGGTCGGGAAACAGGGAAATGACATCCAGTGTGCTGCGCCCGATGGAACCCGTGGAACCGAGGATGGCTATGTTCTTCTTTCTCACTATCGAAAAATCATTCTCTCACACAGAAACAAAATCACCAAGAGATTCGTTCTTGAATCAAAGCTTGGTGATGAAAATAGTCGTTTCAAATCAGCAAAAAGGTACGTAAATCGCATTTCGTTAGCAAGGAATGCGCTGCGATCCAATATGGGAACCAGCCTCCTTGAGGACAGTTTATGCTTATTGCACTCATATTGTATAGTTATGTGAATTTGGTATATTATTTCACATGAATCGAAATGCCCGGGAAAAAACCACTCTGCTTGCTGCAATATTCTGCGCGATTGCCTTATGGCTTTGTGCCTCTACGTTTCGTGCCGCTGGCCAGACTTCTGATACGAACAATCGTTACCGGTTGGCGCAGAGCTACGAACAAGGCGGCGATTTCGAGAACGCGGCAAAATTGTACCGTGAGCTTCTTCTTGCCGATCCGGCCAACTACGTGTTCTTCGACGGACTCCGGCGGTCGTACTTTCAGCTTAAGAGATATGATGATGCGATTATTCTGATTCGCCAGCGTTTGGTTTCGAACCCGCGCGACCTGAATCTGCTGTGTTATCTCGGCAGCGCCCAATACCAGTCCGGCCAGGAACGCGAAGCGAGTGCTTCCTGGGAACAGGCGATAAACGTCGATCCGAAGAATGCCAATGTGTATCGTGTTGTGGCAAACACGCTGATCGAGAACCGTTTGCTTGAGAAGACTGCCGAATTGTACCGCCGGGCACGTGTCGCATGCAACGATCCGAATCTGTTCACTCTTGAGCTTGCCCAGCTTCTCTCGGCAACCATGGATTACGCCGGAGCGACAACGGAATTCCTCCGGTACTTGCAGCAGATTCCCACACAACTCGGCTATGTACAGAGCCGGATGTCGCAATACACCGGGAAGGAAGATGCGCGCAATGCGGCAATTGATGTCGTTCGCTCGGCCCAGCGGAACTCCGATGACTTGAATCTTCATCGCCTTCTTGCGTGGCTAATGATGGAAGCGAAGAACTTCGGCGAGGCGTTCAATGTGTATAAAAGAATCGACGCGTTGACGAATGCACAAGGAGTTGAATTGTATTCATTTGCCGAGCGGGCTTACAAAGAAGGCGCGTTCGGCATTGCCGCGGAAGCGTACAGGACTGCAATTGCTGCACCGCTTGTACCGCAGCGGCTCCCGCATGCACAGTTCGGGCTTGCACTTGCCGTCAAAGAGTTGAGTCTTCTTGAAGACTCCGTCAAAAGAACCTTGCACACCGCGGGCCCTGTGCCTGAGTCCCAATCAAGGTTTGTTGCAGCGATTGATCATTTCAGAACATTGATAACGGAGTATCCCAACAGCGAGTTTGCCGCGCGTTCATATCATCAAATCGGGCTGCTGCAATTTGAAAAGTACTTCGATCTCGACGGCGCGTTGGCGTCGTTTCAGAAAGTTGAACAGGGGTTGCCCCGGACGAATCCCGTCAGATTCGATGCACTGATCAAGTTGGGAGAGGTGTTGACGGCGAAAGGCGACACAGCAGCGGCGGCCATTCGGTTTCGTTCCGTGATGGCCGCGCCCAACGCGACGCCCGATCAACAAGATGAAGCAACGTACAGGCTTGCCGAGCTCGAGTATTTTGCAGGGAACTTCAACGAAGCAATCCGGAACCTCGACGCTATCAGCACAAACCTGAAAGCCGACTATACAAACGATGCGCTGCTACTCCGCTCTTTTTTGCAGGAAAATTCACAAGGTGCCGAAATCCCCCTCAAAGAATTTGCAAGGGCAGACTACCTTGCCCGCCAGAAGAAATACACCGAGGCAATATCAGCATTTCAAGGTGTTATTGACAGGAACCCCCAGGCGCTGTTTGTGGATGATGGTATGATGAAGATTGCAACGCTGCAAACCAAAGCCACGCGGTATACCGATGCGCTCGCAACATATCAGGCGCTGGTGTTGCAATTCAAGGAGAGTAGCATAGCGCTTGACAAGGCACAGTTCAGCATCGCCGAATTGTACGATTACAGCCTGAACAGCAAAGCACAGGCCATTGCTGAGTACGAAAAACTGCTGGCCGACTACCCGCAATCGCTGCTGAACGAAAAGGCACGCCGGCGGATCAGAGAGTTGAGAGGGGATTCGTTATGAGAAGTCTGTGTACCCGGACCGCAATACGGCTTCTGCTTTTCGTCCTGCTTGCTTACAATGTCGCAGCGGCCCAATCCAAGGTTCTGATCCCGATGGATTTGTCACAGACGGATCATCTGAAGGCGTACGGCCTCGCGTACTGGGCCTTGACAAAGGGAATTGAAATTGACTGGCTGCTGAACTATCGCGGCGGTTCATTCATGATAGATGATCACAGCGTGGTTTCGGCGGAATGCCGTATACGCGGTGTCGCTTTCACCTTTGTCAGCGCTTCCGAGGCTTCGCAGATTTACTCTGAAGTCCAGCAGGAAGATAACAACATGGATGTCATCCGTCTGGAAAAAGCACCGAAAGTTGCCGTATACGTACCGCCTGGCTTCCAGCCCTGGGATGATGCGGTAACGCTCGCGCTTGAGTACGCCGAGATCAAGTACGATAAGCTGTGGGATACTGAGGTCATAGCCGGCAAACTGAACGAGTACGACTGGCTTCATCTGCATCACGAAGATTTTACCGGCCAGTACGGCAAGTTCTACGCATCCTTCGCCCAGGCAACATGGTACATTGAACAACAGGTGACGTTGGAGAGGGAGGCAAAGAAGCTCGGATTCAAGAAAGTGTCAGAATTGAAAAAGGCCGTGGCGCGGAAAATCAAAGAGTATGTCGGCAGCGGCGGATTCATGTTTGCCATGTGTTCGGCAACGGACACGTACGATATTGCACTCGCTGCCGAGAATACCGATATTTGTGATGTAATGTACGACGGCGATCCGCCAGACCCGAACGCACAGCAAAAACTCGATTTCAGCAAAACGCTGGCATTTACAAACTTCACGCTCGAAAAGAACCCTCTGCGCTACGAGTACTCCGATATCGATCAGCCGCCGAGTGATTTGTTAGGATTGCAGAATCCGGAAACCGATTACTTCACATTGTTTGAGTTCTCCGCCAAGTTCGATCCCGTGCCGACTATGCTTACGCAGAACCACGTCAACGTGCTGAAGGCATTTCTCGGACAAACCACGAACTTCAAAAAAAGCTTGATCAAAAACACCGTGACAATACTTGCAGAGAAAGAAGGAATTGACCAGGTTCGCTACCTGCACGGGAATTTTGGCCGGGGAACGTTTACGTTTTATGGCGGCCACGATCCTGAAGATTACCAACACGCAGTCGGTGATCCGCCGACGGATTTGTCGTTGCACAAGAATTCTCCCGGATACAGGCTCATTCTCAATAACATTCTCTTCCCGGCGGCAAAAAAGAAACAACAAAAGACATAGTAGATTCGAATTCATCAACATTGTAGTATCTATCATTTCAAGAACAAGACAAGGAGACACCATGAAAAGAGGCGTGCTGATACTCGCAACACTGACAATTCTCTGTGCCACCTCGCTGACGGCCGGGCCGATCAGTTTCGGGTTGCAGGCAACAGGGGCGAACATCAATATTGACGGGCCATTGAAAGAGGTGTACGGCTTTGGTTTTGGCGGCGGGGCACATCTCGATATCAACTTGCCCGTATTGTTTGCCATTCGGATTCAGGCGGATTACGTCACCTTCTCCCCCGACAACGGAAAGTATCAAGCGCTGATCGCCGGTCTGATTCCCGGGTCAGCTTCAGCAGATTTTTCTATTGATGGGGGGAGAATTAACATCTTTTCGGCCAATGCCAATGGCAAATTGAGCCCGTTGCCTCTTCCCATTATTTCCCCTTATATTACCGGAGGAATTGGATTGGCGAACGTCGGTGCAAGCGATGCAACGGTGAAGTTCCAGGGTAATCCTGTTCAGGGAGGGACAATACCCGGATCAAAATCAGAAACGAATACCTCGGCAAACCTCGGTGTCGGTGTCGATTTAGATCTCCTTGTGCTCAAGCTCTATCTCGAAGCCCGCTATACGTGGATTTTTGCATCGGGGGCAACAAGCACCTACATCCCTGTATCGCTAGGAGTCACATTCTAGTCACGCAAAGTCTTTATGAGAAAAACAAAGGGCGAGCCTTTCGACTCGCCCTTTTTCTTGATGGAGATTTCGATTGCTCGAACTCTATTTGAGGAGTATCATCTTCTTCAAACTTGTGAAGTTCTGATTGTCTCCTGTTGATGTAGCTTCCATCCGGTAGAAGTAGATGCCGCTGCTCACCTTGCTGCCGGACTTGTTCGTTCCATCCCATGTTGCGAGGAAGTAACCGGCATTCCTGACCTCGTCGGCAATCGTAATGATTTCCTGACCGAGCAGGTTGTAAACAGTCAACTTCACCCTGCTTTCCGTCGGTAATCCGAACTTGATGGTGGTTGCCGGATTGAAGGGATTGGGATAGTTCTGCGACAGCTCAAATGACTCGGGAATCTGATTTCCTGCAGAAGAAACGCCCGTGAGAATGTCAACCGCAACAGGTACGTTTACAATCGGAGCAAGAGGATCATTCGTGTTTACAACAAGCGCTGCTTGCGATCGTCCACCTCCGAGTTCGCCCGTTCTGACCCTGAATCCAAGCAAAGCGCTGTCGCCCGAAGCTACCGTACCGCTCGCGCCCGACATGATGTTCACCCATTGTCCGCTGCTGGTCACCAGTTGCGTGTAGTAGAGCGTGCTTGTTTGTGTGTTCGTGATGGTAGCCGGCGGCGGGAACGCTGACGAGGTTGCGAGACCGCTCGTGATTGTCCCGAATGGAATTGGAACAGGAACAGGGGAACTCAGTTGGTAATAGTACGTCAGGCCGGCTGCTCCCGGCCAATGGGCGCCAATGGCGTAAATCTTGCCGGCCTGCAATGTGACAGAGATTGGACCTGACGAATACCACAGCGGACCGCCAGTGCCCGACGTGATGGAGGTTTCAAATATCTTCGTGTAATTTGTCCCGGTAGTGTTCTCATACACCACGAAGCGGATTTCGCGCGGGCTTGTCAGCGTCAGCCATGTTTTAATTTCGCTGAGCACGACTGTGGTGGCGACATTCACCACGCCCCCGCGCATGAGCGTTGAGCTGGATGCAAGTGAAGTGGTTGCCGTACCGACATTGACAGAATCTCTGCCAATGTGGCCCCCGCTCACGTTGCTGGTGTACGTCAACTCTCCCAGCCCGGTGTTACGAATAGTGACCGTTCCGTTGACGCTGTCACCCTGCGAAAGAGCAAACACGAATGAATCGGGACTGACAACCACGTGAGCAATTCCTATACTCCGTCCCCGCAATGCTATAGAGGGAGCGAGCGCGTCGTTCGATACGAACTGCATCGTTCCGGTGTATGTTGCTCCTGGAGCCGGAGCCGTAAACCGTACGGTAACACGCTGCGTATCCAGCGATGCCAATGAGAAGCTCGTCGGATTGGCAGAGAAGTTCGGATTGCTCATTGTAATGTTCGTGACGTTGAGTGCTGCCGCTCCGATGTTGCGGACAAGAACCGACAGGGCCTTGCTCGAATCGATCTCTACATCGCCAAAATCCAACGAGTCGCGATCTACCGAGGCTCTCGGTCCCGGAGGTGGTACAACAAACAATCGCGATGGTACGCGCAACGTATCTGCAAGTGCCGAGTTCGTTGCAATGACTTCAACGCGTCCGAGGTAATTCCCGGGATTGTTGAATATATCGGGATCCGTCGCGTCGAATCTTGCAGTCATGAGCACAGAGTCGCCCATTGCGACGGATCCTGAAGTCGGGCCTACCGAGAACCAATTGCCGCCTCCCTGTGTCAAAGCGAGTATTCCGAAATTTCCTCCGGAACCCGAAGTGCCTGTGTAACTCCCGGTCCAACATGCGCTGAACGCGGTGCCATAACCCGCCGCTGAGTTGGTTGTTGCGATACCATCAACACTGCTTGATGTTCCCGTGAAGCCGGGGTGGCGGAACTCCACGAGCAAGTGGCCGCCTGTGTATTGCCATGGTGTATCGAACGTAATTTCCGGTCCGAATTGGTTCGGGTTGCCTCCTGAAGGGTATGAGCCCGCGGGAATAAGAAGGCTGCCCGAGCGCACCTGAGTCTGCGGTCCGACAATATTCTGCGCAAAAGTCAGGCTTCGATTCGCCGGTGCAACGCTTCCGCTCAGGTAGATGTCATAGTTGGTGATTGTCACATCCGAAGCAGGCCACGGCGCCGATGCAGATACAGGAATCCTGTGGCGGATGGCTGTAATTCGCTGCCCAACCAAGCCGGTAAGTAAACTGTCATGAATCAGGTACTGATAGGTTCGAGCCGCGTTTGCAAGTTGTCCGTTGAATGTGGAACCCCCGGACTGATTCTCGTAGTTCGGTGGAACCACATAATCCAACTGTGCCGCTGAGTTGGCTGCTGCCGGATTCGAAAGCTGCTCGAGCGTCAGCGGAATGACCTTTGCGGCACCGGGATTTGTTCTCGGATATACGATTGCCCTTGCGGAGAAGTCTCCCGCCGTGGTTCCGACGTTTCTCATACGGAAGGTGACGGAATCACGCGTACCGCCTTCGAGCGTTCTGGTCAACGAATCGACGCTGGCCGTGAAGTGCGGAACACCGATGGCTGTACCGTCAAGCAGAACATCTTTGCGTGGTGTGTAGATGGAACTGCTCAGCACAATGACACGTCCAGTATCCGTACCTCCCAAGGTCGGTGTGTAGGTAACGTAAATCTTCACCGAGTCCTGTGCCGGAATCACCACGTTCGTCGGCGAGACGGCAAAGTCCGGATTGGTTGTGGTAAGAGAACTCAGCGTCAGCGGCGAGGCGAACTGATTGCGCGCCGTCAGACTGTCGAGCTTCGAGCCCGGTACCGGCGTGGGCGGGAAGGTGATGCTCGCTTTTGTGAGAACGAGGTCAAGCGGTCGCATCCCGAAGTTCCGCGTTAACGTGTCGTTGCGCGTGATGGTTACGGCAAGCGTGGTGTCGAGGAATCCGAACCGCCGTGCGCGTAGCGTGAGATTCGCCGTTGTTCCCGGCGTATCCACCTGCGCTCCGGCAAAGTAGGCACCCGTTGCATCACTCGTTCCGCTTTGCTGCAACACATTCTGCACAAAATCAATCGCCACGTTCTGAATCGGGGCGCCGCCCACGGTATTGGTCACCGTGCCGCGTATCCAGCCGAAATTCTCTCCGTAAATAATGCGTTCGATGTAGGCTTTGTTGAATGATCCTGTTGCACCGCTGCGGCGGTCAGTCCACAAAACCCATGCTTTGCCGCCTGCTGCCGCCGTTTCGTAGTAATCGCCGTTGTACACTGTGTTGGTGCTGGGTGTTCCTTGTGGTGCCCATGTTGCGCGCACATCGCTCACCACCCAATTATCCCATGTGTCGCCGCCATCCACCGAGTAGGCGGCATAGCGGTTAGCCATCGTGGTCGATGCTGTCGAGTCAAAACTGTAATAACTGACCGTGATACCGCCCGTGGAGGGGTCGACCGCAATGGAGGGCATCCACTGCCACCGGCCTGCCACGACATCGGGGCCGTTCACTTTAATGCGCGAACTCCACGTCGAGCCGCCATCGGATGATCGATAGACATAAATATCAGCTTGACCGCTGGTCGGCACATCCAATTCGGGAACAACAACGTAAATCCATCCGCGACGCGGGCCGTTGGAACGGTCAACGTCATGATAGGGAAAACTTGCTGCACGGGTACCGTTCAGTTGCGTAATGGCGCCGTTGGAAATTCTGATACCATTAATCGGAAAAACAATTGCCGGCGTGCTGTATGTCGCGCCGCCATCGGTGGATTTGGCAAAGCCGATACCGACTTCTGCCGTGCCGGTTGTGTAGTGTGCCCACATCGGGTAAACTTCACCGTTCGGGCCGATGGCAATATGCACACCCTGACCGCGGTTCGAGCCGATGGGCAATGCCACGCGCGGAAGCCACGTTACGCCGCGATCGGTCGAGCGGGAAATTTGTATCGGCGTTCCCGTCACCCCGAAATCCGTCCATGCCGCATAGACGTTGTTGGGAAATGTGCCGGAGAAATCCGCCGCTGCGTGCTGCTTGTCGTCGTTCGTACTGTTCAGATTATCGGCATTGGCGCGTGCGCTCCACGTTGCACCGAAATCCGTCGTCGTCACAAAATAAATCCCGCCCGGCGAGCCGAGCGTACAGTAATATGCTTTTCCGCCCACATCAAAAAAGGCGACCGGGTCACCGAAACTGTCGATAATGTTGGGTGGAAGGTCTTCACTTTGCATGGAAGCAGGCCACGTCACGCCGCCGTCGGTACTGAACGCCCACGGCTGGTGCACCACGGGATTGGATCCGGGAATGCGTCCGTTGGTGGAGACCATGAGATGATTGGGATTGGAGAAACTCACACCAATGGAGTTCTCGCTCTGCCAGTACAACGACGGATTGAACACCTGGATATCCGGCGTGTTCGGCGGACTGTCGGGATTGTCGCCCCGACGCGGGTTGCGCGTAGCTTCTGCCGGTGCTTGCACCGCCTGCGCTCCCGGCGGCGCTGTATCAATCCCCAACTTCCATCGCTTCGCCGCATTCCACATCGCACCCTGGTCTTGCGCGTGTGCCAGTGTTGCAACTGCAAAGAAGACTAATACCAATGTGCTTCGAAATATCATTCGCATCATTGCTTTGTTGCTCCTTATTTGATTTTGAAAAAGCGGACAACGCGTGACCGAAAGAAATCACGCGTTGCCCTGTTGAGTGGGTTTGATTTGAAAAACGACAGAAGAATGTTACTTGAGGAGTATCATCTTCTTCAAGCTTGTGAAGTTCTGATCTCCCGCCGTTGACGTTGCTTCCATCCGGTAGAAGTAGATGCCGCTGCTCACCTTGCTGCCGGACTTGTTCGTTCCATCCCACGTGGCGAGATAATATCCCGCGTCCCTGACCTCATTCGAGAGCACGGCGACTTCCTGTCCGAGTATGCTGTAGACGGTGAGTTTCACTTTGCTATCTCGCGGCACGCCGAACTTGATGGTTGTCGTCGGGTTGAACGGATTCGGATAGTTCTGCGCCAGCGTGTATTCTTCAGGGATGCCCAGCCCGGCTTCCGTAACCCCGGTCGAGCCCGTCACGAGCAGCCGTACCGGCACGCGGAGCGTATCCGCCAACTGGGAATTTGTTGCCACAACCGAAATCTCGCCGAAGTAGTTGCCGGGATTGTTGCTAATCGACGTATCGGTGGCATCGAAGTACGCGGTCATAAGAACTGAATCGCCGACAGCGACCGAGCCCTGGGTTGGCTCAAGCGAAAGCCACGTTCCGCCGGAAATGTCAATACCGCAATGTGCCATCAGGGTGGATGTATTGGCAAACGGCATAGGGCAGCTTCCGCCGACAAGAGAGGCAAGTCTTCGCACGCCGGAAATGCCGGTATGATATGTGGAAAGTCCCGCCGCCCCGACTTTCGCACATTGATTGACATCAATAACGAGGCTTTGTGTCGGATCATACGCAAACGGGATGTCGAGTTCGATGCTCAGCCAGTCGCCAATGGCAGCGACTCCAAGAGAATCCGTTGCGCGCGAGTACACAACTTGCATCGGCCCGGCGTACCAGTCAGCCGATGGCAGTTCTGTGAGGGTTGTTTGCCCCATCTTGACCTCCAACTGCGAGAAAACGCCCGACCCGACAGTTGCGATTCGGAAGTAGAGCTTCGTGATTCGTCCCTGAGGTGCAGGTGCGGGTTGGGAGAAGTCTCCCGGCAGATAAATCCACTGAATGCGCTTTCCGGCGGTCACGTTGAACGGAAACGTATTTGCGGCGCCACCGGTATTAAAGTTATAATGCATCGGAATGGCCATACCGGAATTTCCCCGCGACATGTCTTCCGGAGCCGAGGGATCGTACCCGTCCAGCACCGGGTCGGGAGTGCCCGACGCAAGCGTGCCTGCGGGTCTTACGGTTACCGGGACTGTAACCGGCTGTGATGCTTCACCGCCGGGTCTTTGCGGGAACATCTTCACCAGAGCACGGAACTCGCCGAGGCCTGTGCCCGCGTTCCTCATGTAGAATTGTATCGAGTCACGATTGCCGCCTTGGAGAGTTCTCGTCAATGAGTCGACGCGCACGCGAAACACGGGGGCACCCAGACTTGATCCTTGCAATTGTACCGACGGGGCTGCAGGGTCGTTCGAGACGAAGCTCATCGTGCCCCCATATACCGCTCCCGGCGCCGGTGCTGTGAATGTGACATTCACCCTCACCGAATCCAATGAGGTAAGCGTGAAATTCGTCGGGCTTGCCGAGAAGTTCGTGTTTGTCATGGTGATATTGGTGACCGTCAACGTCGCGCTGCCAATGTTGCGGACAAGAATGGAGCGCGTTCTGCTCGAATCAATCTGTACAACGCCGAAATCAAGAGAATCCTTGTCAACGGAGAGGCGTGCCCCGACAGGCGGAACCACGAACAGCCGCGAAGGAATTCTCAACGTATCAGCCAAGGCGGAATTGGTTGCGATAACGTCGAGTCTGCCAAAGAAGTTGCCCGGATTGCCGTAAATGGTTTCGTCCGTGGCGTCGAAATACGCCTTCATGGTGATGGAGTCGTTGATGGCGACCGTTCCCGTAGTGGGAGCAACAGAGAACCAGTTTCCGGTGCCAACCTCGGCGTTCCACGTCGAGGCAATCTCAACATCAGTGAGCGCCCTGTTGTACATGCGGAATTCATCCATCAGTCCACCGGCAGGAATACCGGCAGAGGTGGAGTATGCCCCGACTCTGAAAGGAGCCGTTCCGTTCAGATTCAGCGCGCTTTGTGCAACAGTGGTAACAAGCACGCCGTTTCTGTACGCTTTGATGTTCGGTCCGCTGGCGTCATAGACGAAGTGAACAACAGTCGGCCCGGGCGCTACTCCCGGAACGTCAACATTCGTGATTCCCGTGCCGCGCAAGGTTATGGCTCCGGCTCCCGCCGCGCCTCCGAGGAAGCAGCGGAAACTTGAAGCGGTGTTATCTCCCCACAAATAGAAGAGAGAAGTATTGCTGGGCAGATTGCTCAGCCACATGCTGATGGTCCAGCTTCCGTTGCCGAGGGCTGTGTTCCAACCGGTGTTGAGGAAGTGGTTTGCGGTACCGGTTCCCGTGAGTGCGCTGCCAAATTGACCTGAACCACCCATCGTTTGTCCGGTTATCGGGGCCGGGTTGGTTCCGACGCCCGGAACTGCATGATTTTGTGTAGACGTTGCGCCTGCTTCATCGAACTTGTAGTATAGTAATTCAGGGAACTGCGCCATGATTGTCGACTCGCCGCCGGAGAAGCCGTCGATTGTCAGCGGAATTTCGACGGGTTGACCTGCCGCTCCACCGGGGCCCGTTCGCGGGAACATGATTGCCCTTGCGGAGAAGTCTCCCGCCGTGGTTCCGACGTTTCTCATACGGAAGGTGACGGAATCACGCGTACCGCCTTCGAGCGTTCTGGTCAACGAATCGACGCTGGCCGTGAAGTGCGGAACACCGATGGCTGTACCGTCAAGCAGAACATCTTTGCGTGGTGTGTAGATGGAACTGCTCAGCACAATGACACGTCCAGTATCCGTACCTCCCAAGGTCGGTGTGTAGGTAACGTAAATCTTCACCGAGTCCTGTGCCGGAATCACCACGTTCGTCGGCGAGACGGCAAAGTCCGGATTGGTTGTGGTAAGAGAACTCAGCGTCAGCGGCGAGGCGAACTGATTGCGCGCCGTCAGACTGTCGAGCTTCGAGCCCGGTACCGGCGTGGGCGGGAAGGTGATGCTCGCTTTTGTGAGAACGAGGTCAAGCGGTCGCATCCCGAAGTTCCGCGTTAACGTGTCGTTGCGCGTGATGGTTACGGCAAGCGTGGTGTCGAGGAATCCGAACCGCCGTGCGCGTAGCGTGAGATTCGCCGTTGTTCCCGGCGTATCCACCTGCGCTCCGGCAAAGTAGGCACCCGTTGCATCACTCGTTCCGCTTTGCTGCAACACATTCTGCACAAAATCAATCGCCACGTTCTGAATCGGGGCGCCGCCCACGGTATTGGTCACCGTGCCGCGTATCCAGCCGAAATTCTCTCCGTAAATAATGCGTTCGATGTAGGCTTTGTTGAATGATCCTGTTGCACCGCTGCGGCGGTCAGTCCACAAAACCCATGCTTTGCCGCCTGCTGCCGCCGTTTCGTAGTAATCGCCGTTGTACACTGTGTTGGTGCTGGGTGTTCCTTGTGGTGCCCATGTTGCGCGCACATCGCTCACCACCCAATTATCCCATGTGTCGCCGCCATCCACCGAGTAGGCGGCATAGCGGTTAGCCATCGTGGTCGATGCTGTCGAGTCAAAACTGTAATAACTGACCGTGATACCGCCCGTGGAGGGGTCGACCGCAATGGAGGGCATCCACTGCCACCGGCCTGCCACGACATCGGGGCCGTTCACTTTAATGCGCGAACTCCACGTCGAGCCGCCATCGGATGATCGATAGACATAAATATCAGCTTGACCGCTGGTCGGCACATCCAATTCGGGAACAACAACGTAAATCCATCCGCGACGCGGGCCGTTGGAACGGTCAACGTCATGATAGGGAAAACTTGCTGCACGGGTACCGTTCAGTTGCGTAATGGCGCCGTTGGAAATTCTGATACCATTAATCGGAAAAACAATTGCCGGCGTGCTGTATGTCGCGCCGCCATCGGTGGATTTGGCAAAGCCGATACCGACTTCTGCCGTGCCGGTTGTGTAGTGTGCCCACATCGGGTAAACTTCACCGTTCGGGCCGATGGCAATATGCACACCCTGACCGCGGTTCGAGCCGATGGGCAATGCCACGCGCGGAAGCCACGTTACGCCGCGATCGGTCGAGCGGGAAATTTGTATCGGCGTTCCCGTCACCCCGAAATCCGTCCATGCCGCATAGACGTTGTTGGGAAATGTGCCGGAGAAATCCGCCGCTGCGTGCTGCTTGTCGTCGTTCGTACTGTTCAGATTATCGGCATTGGCGCGTGCGCTCCACGTTGCACCGAAATCCGTCGTCGTCACAAAATAAATCCCGCCCGGCGAGCCGAGCGTACAGTAATATGCTTTTCCGCCCACATCAAAAAAGGCGACCGGGTCACCGAAACTGTCGATAATGTTGGGTGGAAGGTCTTCACTTTGCATGGAAGCAGGCCACGTCACGCCGCCGTCGGTACTGAACGCCCACGGCTGGTGCACCACGGGATTGGATCCGGGAATGCGTCCGTTGGTGGAGACCATGAGATGATTGGGATTGGAGAAACTCACACCAATGGAGTTCTCGCTCTGCCAGTACAACGACGGATTGAACACCTGGATATCCGGCGTGTTCGGCGGACTGTCGGGATTGTCGCCCCGACGCGGGTTACGCGTAGCTTCTGCCGGTGCTTGCACCGCCTGCGCTCCCGGCGGCGCTGTATCAATCCCCAACTTCCATCGCTTCGCCGCATTCCACATCGCACCCTGGTCTTGCGCGTACGAGACGCTGACTAACAGTATTCCCAATACTACACAACAGAGATGTAGCAGTCTCCGATTCATGATTGCTCTCCCATAATTAATGAATGATGTAGAAAGTTACTTGTTGATGCGGATTCGTGTTGTTCGTCTCCCCTCTGCGAATCGTCAGACGAATGGCATGGTGCCCCTTAGTACAGCAGGAAAGCTTGAGTTGGTGCGTCGGCGTGATGACAGGATTGCGTGATGGCTCTGGAGGCATCAGCCTTCCCGAAACAACCTATCTGGTTTTCAAAGTCCCGCTGAAAGAACTGAGCCGGGTTGGAAGTGTGAAACCCTTCGCTCGATTACATAAAATAATACAAACCACAGAGTGGAGTTGCAAGCCTTTTCTCAAAGAAAAGCAGAATCTTCGCATAACAGGGCGCGATCACAGTTGTGGTCGCGCCCTGATCTGTAAGACGAGTCTTGACTTAGCGGATAAGAGCCATTTTCCGTGTTGCGAAGTGCGATGATCCGCTGTATAGCGTATAGAAGTACACGCCGCTGGCGAAATCCGACGCATTCAGGATGAATGTGTGCCGCCCGGCTTCGAGAGACTCATCGACCAATGTGGCGACTTTTTGTCCCAGTATGTTGTAGACAGCAAGTATCGTCGGGCCCGGATGCGAGAGGGTGAACTCAATTGTTGTTGCCGGGTTGAACGGATTGGGATAATTCTGCCCCAGTGCAAATGCAAGAGGAGTTCCGCCGTCCGATCCTGCAGAAGTTACGCCACCCGGCGACAAAGTAATGTTGATGTTGTCGAGCGACATGATTGTAGGAGGCAGAATAACCGTTGCTGTCGCGAGGTTGTAGCCGTCTTTGTCTGCCGTCAGTGTGATGGATCCCGGTGTTACTGCCTCGATCACATAGTAGCCCGAGGGTTCACTAACGCCAATGCCGACCAGGATTCCGGTTTCTGTTTCAGCAGTGATAATGGCTCCGCGCAGCGTTGCATTCGTGTTTGTTCGCACAATGCCGGTGATACGGGCGAGGCCGTTCCCGCGAATCTGACGTACACAGATATTGATATTGGTTATGTTTCCTGTAACATCCACGGTATCCGCCTGATCCCGGCGATTCACGCCGCATGAGTTGGCTTTGTAGTACGCGGGCGCAAATCCGAGGAATGGATGCGCACTGATGAAGTACTTTCCTGCTTCGACATTATTGATGATGAAATTTCCCAGAGAGTCCGTATGCCCGTACCGGACCGGGATAATCGACGGCTGGGGCAGCCGCGCAGGATGCAGGTACACGCGCGAAGGAACACCATTGCCGAGCGAATCAACAACGCGTCCTGCAACGCTGTTCTGAGGGAACAACCGTTCGCTCAGCGAAAAATCAATCCCCGCCGTGTCACCCGTGAAGTGGATAATATCGGCGAGTTGCGGAGTTGGTTTGTTGTCGAAATACTCGGGCCAGTACCCGTGTTTCGATGCCATGACAAGGTAATTGCGCCCGGTGATCAGATGGGCAGTATAACGCCCCAGCGAATCCGTCATGCCACTCCATTGTACTCCCATCGTAAAACCGACACCATCGAGTGTCATGCTTTCCTCGCCGCCCGGCACTCCTCCGTTTGCAGCTGCGGAAATCATGTTCTGCATCGTTCGCAGCACGGCAACGCGTGCATGCGGAATCGGATTGTTGAGTGTGTCCCGTACCGTGCCGCGCATTGTTGCATACCGCGGCGGCGAAACACGCGTGAGCCCGAAATCAGCCGTAAATGTTGTACTGTCGCCAACCGCAATTACAGTGGCTTGCGATGGTTCCCGCACATCGTCGTAGAACTCGGGATAGTAACACCCGGTATTGGAGGCACACAACACCTCTGCACGGACGATGTAGCGTCCTGTATCAAGCGTTGCGTGGTACCCTCCGAGTGAATCAGTAAATGCAAACGCCGGAGGGGTGGTCATCGCGTTTGCCAGACGAAAGAACCGGATTCGTGCATTCCGGATGGGCAGATCGGTCGAATCATCTGTCACTGTTCCTTCGATGAATCCGTGTACAGTAGAACCCAAGGGGGCACCAGAATCTCGGCAACGTTGCTGCGCGGGCCCAACACTGCGGGGAAATTCAGCGAGGATGCACGAACGTAGTAGAAATATCTCGTTCCTCGAACAACAGTAAAATCGCGGAACATCGGATCACGAACGCCCGATGCAACCTGTTGATAATGACTTGTGTCGTGTGCCGAACGGAACACGACAAATGCCCATTGTCCGGCTGCAGGCATCTGCCACTGCAACCTGACGCTACCCCACGAATTCGGTGTCGGGTTTTCAAATGTTGCCGTGAGATTTGCCGGAGCCGGCGGGAGTTGACCAAAGGCGGTAGCACTCGCAAGAATGAGTGTCATCCACAAGAATACAAAGCGGTAGATCATACGTACCCCCTTGAAACTGTAATTGATGAGAGCAGACCCGAAAAAAACGTACGGACTACAGAAACAAATTGCAAGATACACCTTGACGTGATGGAGGAAGTAAGAACGCGGCTGTTGAAACACTCTACAGTGATTTTCCGGATAACAGTGGCATTCCGATGACGCGTCCAACCGCGCATTCCGAACACCGTGCTTCCGAACAATAATAGCGAAACAGATGAATTGCGCCTTGTTGATGAAGAGATGAACGGAGCGAGTCCCGTGAGCGGGTCAATTGATTCCGGACAACTTCAACCACACTGTTCTCTTGTGAGGGCGTGAGATACGCCAGTAGGGAGCGGGCGTTCTTGCGCATAGCGCTGTCATTAAAAATTCGCGCGTACAGCAGCACGACGGGAATCAGCACATTCACGATGATATCATGAATGCGAGCGGCGCCGAGTGTTGTCCGTGCTGCATCGGAAGTTTGTATGTCGCCAGCAGTCGTTTCTTTGCTTCTTCCTTTGAAATGATAATGCTTGTGCCAGAACTCATCAACAGTACAATCAAACAAGGCGTGAAGCTTCTCGTTCCGTTTTTTTGGCGTGTATGCGTCCGATTTGAAGGTGCCTATTATTGTACGGAATGATCCTTCGCCGAACAGTTGCGGAAGCAGGAAACACATCGCAGCAAGTCGCGCCGTTGGAAAATTGCCCGGACGCAAACGGAAGAAAAGCCAATCCGCTTCGTTCAGTATCGAGTCTTTGAACTCGGGCCGGAGTTGTTTCCACTGCCGCTTCAGCGAGGCAACATACCTGCGAGAAGCGGCATCAGAGACCTCTTTTGCAGAAGGCAGAAGGCCGGCTGCGCCGAACAACAAGGCCATCATTGTCTGCGTTTCGGAAAGAGTATGTCTGCGAAGAACATGAAGTTGCATTGCGCGGGCGAGGGAGAGAAACGGCTTCGTGTTCTTCGAGTAGCCGAGCGCTTCCATTATTCCTTCATACAACAACTGCTCCCATACTGTCCGCTCGGTAAAATCCTTCTTACCATACTCTTTCCTTGGAGGAGGAATGTCATCCGGATTTCCGTAGTAGCGCGGATACGGCTCGCGTACAATGAGCTTCGATTCATCAACGAGTTGTTTGAGACGTTCTTCAAAGCGGCGGACTTTCAATTCCATGCGCTCTCTTCCTAACTTCTCAACCCAATTCACAATAGTAGATCGTGGAACTGATTCGTTGATTTCCGTGCAAGGAAGCGACGTGCCAGTATGCGGCATATCATCGAGCAACGACTTTTCCCATGCTCCATGACATTTCTCATCAAGATAGGGATGAAGAACGAGCAGGGGAATCGCCCTTTTGCTTGCCGTCCGTGTCGGAGGAGAAAGCGGATCCGCCGACATGACAACATGAAGGATCACTCTGTTGTAATGCGGATCGGAATCGTGTTTGTGCGAGAGCCATTCACCCGCATTGATATGCAACTCGACATCGCCGTGAAAGGTAACTGTGCCGATAGAGATTTTGGCGTTGAGGAAATCAGGGCCGCCATCGGTGTTGGGAACGCCCGGCGAAATGATGCGGACCGGTTTCCCGTCCTTTGTGGTGAGATGATCTTTTGTGAAGGATTGCTCCTGCCAGATGCGGCGGAGGATTGATTCGGGCATGTCGGGGAAGTTCATGCGTTCCTCACAGATGTCCCCCTGATGAACGGTACGTTTTCGAAAGATTAGAAGAATTCTTCTCTGATGGCATTCATCTGATCGCGCAGAGTCAGTGCGGCGGCTCGGGCCGCGCCGGCAAAGTCATCGCCGCCGGATGCGTAAATTATGCCCCGGCTCGAATTGATAATTGCCATCTCGCCGTTCTTGTCGCAACCGTAACGAACCGCGGCGGCAAGGTCTCCCCCCTGCGCCCCGACACCCGGAATTAACAACGGCAAATCGTGCGCGAGCTTGCGGACGCGTTGCAACTCCTTCGGGCGGGTTGCGCCGATGACGAGGCCGCAGTTCCTTTTCACATTCCACTTCTTCACTTTGACGATTACCTGTTCGTAAAGGGGCTTTTCCTTCACTTTCATATACTCAAAATCTTTCGCTCCGGGATTCGACGTGAGTGCGAGAATGAATGCGCCGTGCCGTTCATCGGTGATGAACGGTTCCACCGAATCGAACCCCATGTACGGGTTCACCGTGCTCGCCGCGAAACCGAAATCATCCCGCAAACTCCTCGCATACATCTCCGCCGTATTGCCGATGTCGCCTCGTTTTGCATCACCTATCGTGATAACATCGGGCGGAATCGCGGCAAGCGTTTCCTTTATCGTACGCCAGCCGGTTTCGCCGAGCGCTTCATAGAAAGCGAGGTTCAGTTTGTACGCGCAGACGAGATCCTTCGTTGCAGCGATGATGCGTTTATTAAATTCGAGAATCGGATTCGTCGCGCCGAGCAAATGGCGGGGAATCTTCTTCAGATCGGAATCAAGGCCGATGCAGAGGAGGGAGTTGGATTGTTGTTGAGATTGACGCAGTTTGGAAAAGAAAGTCATGACCGGGCGAATTGAGCAACAATATTCTCTGCAGAAAGAAAATACTTTTTGGCAGATCAACAAGCAAGCGGGTTACCGCTGCCTCTCAAACGTTCTCACATAATCATGCTGCGGTCCCATCTCGAGGGCATGGCATCCGGTGCAGCCTGCGCCCCGTTGGGTCATCGAAATGAACGTCGCCCCGTTGGGGTAGAACTCAGCCCAGAGCCAGCCGTTGCCGGCCAGCGGGTTGTTGCGATCTTTATACATGACCGCAAGCAACGTTGTGGCTCCGTTATCATCTTTGATTTCCTTTACGATGATGGATCTGTCGGGAAACGGAGCGGCGTAACGCCCTCCTTGCAGGGCATCGAGCGCAACGGGGTTCATGCTTACCCTGACAAGCGGGCGGTGGGCCGTTGATCCGTTCAACGAGCCGGCGGTAACAGAATCGGCGTGAGGGAATAGCGCGTAGCTCCGGTACGGCTGAGTTTGCGAAATAGCGCGAAACAGCGCCGCGTCACCCGACACTTCTTCGGCCATTACCTCAGGCGTCGTCGTGCCGGAAGGTGCTTGCTTCTCCCTGCACGAGTATGTAAAGAAACCGCCAGTCAGGATAACAATAATGAATACTCTAAACCTCATGGTTCCGCCCTTCGATAAGATGTAACACTCTACCTCAAACAACACAAGAAATGTCACAAAAGTGTCACCCAGTGTACTGCGTGTAGTGTTCGATGATCTCTTGCGGAATGATGAGTGCCCGCCCCGTTTTCATATCAATCATCGTGCTGATGAAATAGCCTTCAGCGGCCACCTTGCGCGGTTCTTTCTTGAAGATCTGAAATCCCACCTTCACGTCGGCCTTGTCGAATGAATCGAGCCACGTCTGCACAATCACCCGGTCTGCAAGAGTCACTGCGCGTTTGAATTCGATGAAGAAGGCTTTCTGATACCAGTTCCAGCCGTTTTTCAAAAACTCATCCATCGGCATGCCGTAACAGCGGCCCATCTGGTCGTAGCGTGCCGCCAGCACATAGTCGAGGTACTTCGAGTTGTGAACGTGATTGTTCATATCAATATCATCCGGTCGGACGATGAGTTCGGATTCGAAACGGGTGTAGGGCATAAGATTGATTTGGAATTACGGATTGGGGATTGGGGTGTTCGCCGAGCGTCCTTCATCAATCCTCTTCGTCACCATCGCATAGATGTACAATGCAATCGCGGAGGTCAGGCCGATTGCGAGGAAGTAATACCAGATAAAATTCGCGTCGGTGTACGCGGTCGCCATTTGATCGGGCGTCAGTGTTCTCGGGTCGGGACAGTATTTTGTGAGAAGATAACCCGAAAGTCCGAAGCCGAGCAGGTTGGCAACGAACGAATGCAAGTGTCCGAAGCCGAGGTACAGCCCTTCTTCACCCTTAGGCGCCTGCTTTGAAAAGAACTCGAGATATCGCGGCGAAATGAAACACTCTGCCAATCCCTGAACAATTATTCCCGCAATGAGCATGATCGTTATCGGATGCGCGGTGATGCCGAAGGGAAGGGCAATGGATGTGCCTGACAGCGATTCAAGCGTGGGACTGGAGGCCATCAACAATGCTGAAAGAGGCATAAGCAGCATCCCGATGGTCATCGAGGTGATGGCCATCGCCTTCCTCATGAGTTGCGTGACGATGACGACGAATGTGACAACAACTGCCGGATTGACGTTGGCAATCCATTCGGGCGAAGCTTCCTGACCGACAAGACGAATCACATACTTCGGCATTGTTGCATACATCTGATGTTGAATCATCCAGAAGCCGGAGACAATGAGAATAAGTGTTACAAGCCGCGGATTCGTCAAGACGCGAACAAGGCCCTTCCACACTTCTTGCAGACTTTTCCCCTCGCCGGCCGTGCTGATGTTCTTATACCAGAAGAACACAACGATCACCGCGAGCAGACTTAATGCCGCCGAAAAATACTCGATGGATTCAAGCCCCCAATTCAACCGCAACGGATAGGAAATGGATTTTCCCGAAAACGATCCGATGTTTACCATCCCGTAAAAGATTGAATATGCGCGTGCTCGTTGATCGGATGTTGACGTTTTGGCAACCGTGCCGGTGATGAGTCCCTTGATGAATGATCCGCCGAGAATAAGCAGAATGACAGCCGGTACAACCGTAGGCTTGTACGGCAGCGCGCCCAGCGAGAAAAATCCAATCGCCAACAAGCCAAACGCGAGAAGCATTGCGTTGCGGAACCCCATCTTATCAGCGAACGCGCCGGTGAAGGGCGGAAGAAGGTACACACCCGCGGCATAGAAACCGCTCAACCAGGCAGCATCAATATCATCGAAGCCGACGACGTTGGAAAGATAGAGTGTGAAAGTAATAAAGACAGCA
The DNA here is from genome assembly GCA_019637975.1 of Bacteroidota bacterium. NCBI lineage: Bacteria > Pseudomonadati > Bacteroidota > Bacteroidota bacterium. Next base: position 78,069 of record JAHBUR010000016.1, read on the forward strand.
TAGAACGAAGCACGTTCAAGCAGCTCGACGCCGTTGGCAACCCAGAACGCCTGCGGAAATTTCCACGAGATTTGTGAGGACACTGTAGGCCTTTTGATGAGTGATTTTCGAAGTTAGGGTGTTCGAGATAACGCAACCAATTTCTGGAGAATCGGGAAGAGAAACAATTCATTTTCTCAGAACTGGCTGATGTCTCTGCCAAAAATCTTCGCCTTCACCCAATCGAACAGGACAAGCGTTTTGTTTTTCAAGCTGACGATGCGCGAAAGGTACGCCGAACGCCAGAACAGCCACGTCGCCCAGCCGCGGCCCTTCACTCCTTCAAGGTCGGCCAGCGCTTTGTTGTCGCCGACGTACGCTAACATGCCAAGATGTTTGTAGCGAAACGGTTCTGCGTCTTTATTCCGTGCACGACGAGTGAGTGCTTTAGCGAGATATTTACCCTGCTGCTGTGCCACTTGCGATGTTGCGGGAAGCGGATTGTTCTTGACGATGCTGCAATCGCCAAGAGCATAGATGTTGTCAAATCCTTCCACTCTGAAAAAATCGTCGATCAGAATTCTTGACCGGTTGTCTTTCGGGAGATTCACTTTCTCCACAAGTGTTGTCGGGCCGTTTCCCGTACTCCAGAGCAACAGCCCGTAAGGGAGTTCGGAGCCGTCCTTCAAATAGACGGCCTTCTCGTCGACGCTGATCACGGGCGATTCGGTAAGAACGCTGATGCGCTGGCGGGCAAAAAGGTCGGTGGCGTAGCGGCGCAGCTTTTCATCGAATGTGCCGAGAATTTCCTTCATTGCTTCAACAAGGGTGATGTGAGCTTCGGCCACAAGATGGGGATACGCTTTCTGCAAATCTTCAAGCATGAAGTCGTTCAACTCCGCCGCAAACTCGACGCCTGTCGGGCCGCCGCCACAAATAATGAAGTGCAGCAACCGCTGGCGTTCTTTTGCGCTGATACCGGGGAGGTTGGCCTGCTCAAACCTGCTGATAATGCGCTGCCGCAGCTCGCGTGCATCGTGCAGTTCCTTCAAGAACATCGCGTGTTCAGCGACGCCGGGCACGCCGAACGAATTGCTCACCGCGCCAACGGCAATCACGAGCACATCATACCCGACCTCGAACTCGTGCTTATCCGCAACGCCGATACATCGGACTGTTCTGCCGCCTGCATCGATATCCAATGCTTCGGCGTGATAAAAGCGAATATCCTTTCGCGCATGCCGGATAGGCTCGATGATGCTGCGGAACTCGATCGTGCCAACGGTCGTACTTGGGAGAAGAGGCGTGAAGAGAAAGTGGTTGCGCGGACTTACAACGATGATGTCGTAATCGTCCTTCAGGTTCTTCACAAGATTGAACGCGCCGAAGCCGGTGCCGAGAACGACGAGACGGGGACGGGATGACGAGACCATAAAGGCAGGAAATTCGACTCTTTTTGAAATTGAACTTCAGTAACTATGAGGTGAATTCGAGTTTCACTTCCGGCGTCAGCACTTCGTTCATCGAGCCGGTGCGGTAGCCTTGAAGATCGAGAGTTACATACGTAAAGCCGAGATGCTTGAGATGGACAACGAGCCGTTCGCGCAAGTCATCATCCAGCAGTCGACCAAGTTCCTCCTTGCCGACTTCGATGCGAGCCGTCCTCTCATCATGAAAGCGTACGCGAAAGAACCGGAAACCTTCATCACGCAGAAACGTCTCGGCAGTATCCACTTTGGTAAGATTTTCTTTCGTGATGCTCATTCCGTAGGGAAACCGGGAGGAGAGACAGGCGAACGCCGGTTTGTCCCACGTCGGCAGGCCGAGATGCTTCGAAAGCTCACGGACTTCGTCTTTGCTGAGTCCGGCTTCGAGCAGCGGTGAGCGAACGTTCTTCTCTGACTTGGCCTTCATCCCCGGACGGAAATCGCCGACATCGTCCGTTATTGTTCCGTCGGCAATCCACTTCAGGCCTTCGCGTCTGGCAATCTCATCCAACTTCCCGAATAGCTCCGTTTTGCAGAAGTAACAGCGATTGACGGGGTTCTCCTGAAACTTCAACACGTCGGTTTCCTCCGTGTTCACGACGATGTACCGGGCGCCGATGCTCCCGGCAATCTTCACCGCTTCTTCAAATTCGCGTGTCGGGTACGTTTCCGATCTGCCAATCATTGCGACAGCCTGTTCGCCCAACACATCAACGGCAATTTTCAGAAGCAGTGTACTATCCACACCGCCCGAATACCCGATGGCGACGCTTTCCATCTCTTTCAGGATGGACTGAAGCCGTCGGTACTTTGACTGTACGATTTCAGAGAACATGAACATCCTCCCAAAACAAAAATCCCGTCTCACAAAATTGTTGACGGGATAATATAAAGAATGTTGCTCGTTCGCGAAACTCGCCGGCCCTACTTCTCCAGCAACTTCTTGAATGCCTTCAGCGATCTCGCGTCGGGAAATTCCTCTTCAAACATCCGCTTCATTTCGGGGTTGAGGGTGAAGGAATTTTTGAGAGACTCGATTGCTTCAAATGTCCGGTTCAGAACTATCAGCGCTTTGGCTCTGTAGTAGAAGGGGTCTGCCGAAACGGGATTGGATTCAACTGCTTTGTCGAATGACTTGAGGGCTTGTTTGACGTAGCCGAGTTCGAACAAGGTCTCACCGTAGTCAATCCACGCCTCGTAATTTGTCGGCTCCAACTTTGTGACCATCTTGTACGCAAGAACGGAATCGCGGACGCGGCCCATATTGTACAGCAAGTCGGCTTTTGCATACCACAAGTCGGCGTAATCGCCGCACAGCGAAAGCGCCTTGTTGTAATCGCCTAACGCCCGGCGGTATTGGCCGAGGGAATCGTAGCAGCTTCCCCTTCCGAAGTACGATTCATAATGGCGGGCATCATACTTCAGCGCTTGTGTAAACGACCTTATCGCCAGCTCGTAATCTCCCAACTCTTCGTAGGCGTTCCCCAGATTGTGCCACGCGGGAACGTCTTTTTCTTCCGATTTCAAGGTCTCACGGTAGCATTCAATCGCCTCCTCAAGTCTTCCCATATTGGCATAGGCGTTTCCCTTATTGTACCATGCTGCCGGAAAGTTCTCGTGAATCGCCAGGGCCACATCGTAGCTTTCGACTGCCCGGTAGTAGTTGGCCATCCGGTTCAGGACTATGCCGCGATTGTACCAGGCGTTATAATTGTACGGGTCGAGATTCAGATGCTCATCGTAACACCGGAGGGATTCGGTGGGCATGTCGAGATAGTCGTAGCAGAAGCCCAATTCATACCATGCATCTCTGTTGGCAGGATTTCCCTCGACGATAAACCGGAAAATTTTTGCCGCCTCCTGATATCGTCCGGTTTTTTCCAGCGTGATTGCTTTGTTGAAGAGGGCATCTTCGTTGGCGGGTTCGATTTCAAGGGCCTTCTCGAAACAGGCAAGCGCCTCTTCGGGCTTGCTCAAATCGTCAAGCGAGATTCCTTTATTGATGAGAATTTCCGGATCGACAGGGTTGAGCGAGAGGGCTTTGTCGTAGCTTTCGATTGCTTCTTCGTACCGGTAGAGATTGTTGAGGATGAGACCCTTGCGCTGCCACGTCTCGGCACTATAGGGGATATAGACGAGAAGTTGGTTGATGAAGTGAAGGGCATCCTCGAATTTTTCGCTCTCCCAGTAGTAGTTGACGATTTCTTCCAGCGCTTCGATGCTCGAGATCTTGGAAGAGCCGTCCTTGAGCATATCCTTCAGCTTCTTAAGCTCGTCTTCAGGGCGTTCGTCGTCCAAAGACTCGTTTTCATCGTCAAAATTGGTATAATCGAAAATACTCATGCTCATCTCCCTTACTAAAGCTATCGGTCGGGAACCCCTCCATCTTTGCTCGCAAATAAACCAAAATGGAATCTGAAGTCAAGAACACAATTCATCAAGCGCGGTAAGTCCCGAGTTTCATTGATTTTCTATGGCAATAGGTTTATATTCAACGGTTAAAACTGAATGATCCGAGAGAATATAGAGACGATCCGCGGCCGGATCACCGCAGCGTGTACAACGGCGCGCAGAAATCCGGATGAGATTACGGTTCTCGCCGTTTCGAAGACATTTTCCTTCGATGCTGTTGCGGAGGCCGTTGCTGCCGGGATTGTTGATGTCGGCGAGAATTATGTTCAAGAACTTCTGAACAAGAAGGCGCAACTTGAAGCAGCGCCTGTCCGCTGGCATTTCATCGGACATCTTCAGACGAATAAAGTGAAGTATATTGCAGGCTGGATTCATCTTGTTCATGCCGTTGACAGCATCGGGCTGGCAAGTGAACTGGACAAGCGGGCGAAACAAACCGGCCGAGTGATCGACGTTTTGCTCGAAGTGAACACAACCGGCGAGCAGACGAAATTCGGACTCCGACCGGAAGCCACAACCGGCTTTGTACAGTCGCTTGCAGCACTTCAGAACATCCGGATTGCGGGATTGATGACGATGGGCCCGTTCCTGCCCGACCCGGAGGGGTCGCGTCCCATGTTTCGGAGGCTGAGGGTGTTGAGGGATGAGGTCGCCGCGTTGAAACAACCCAACGTTACAATGCGGCATCTCTCGATGGGGATGACGGGAGACTTTGAGGTGGCAATTGAAGAGGGCGCAACCATCATACGACTCGGCACGGCGATCTTCGGAAAGCGTACTCGAAAAGCATAATCACACGAACAGAGGAGGATTGATATGAAGCTTTCACCGCTCGACATTCGGAAACAGGAATTCAAAAAGGTGATGCGCGGGTACGACCCGATTGAGGTCGAGACCTTCACGGAGACGATGGCTAACGAGTTCGAAAACCTGCTGAAAGAACAAAACGACCTCCGAACCAAGATTGTTGAGCTTGAAACACAGCTCAAAGACTACAAACAAATGGAGCGGACGCTTCAGCAAACCCTCATGCAGGCGCAGGAAGCGACAGGCAAAACATACGAGGCCGCCCGTCGCGATGCCGAGTCAATCGTCAAGGAAGCAGAACTGAAAGCCGCCCAGATTCTCAATCTGGCAAACGACGAGATGGGCAAACTCAACAACGAAATTACCCAATTGAAATCCCGTAAAGATTCCCTCATCGGCCGGTTGCGGGTGTTGTTGAGCTCTGAGTTGGATTTGATCAAGTCGCTGGAAGTGGGCAACGACCCTGTTCTCTCAAATGACTCCTCGCGAGGCACAGGCAAGGACAATATCGATCTCGACAATATTCTCAAGGCCATCGAAAATGTCGGAACTCCGGAATCACATTGATGAAGCGGTGGCGTTTCTCCGCACAAAGACCCGGATGCAGCCGCCCATCGGCATCATTCTCGGAACCGGGCTTGGCGGGTTGGCGAAGGAGATCAAGCAGGACGTTGTTATCGACTATGAGAACATCCCGCATTTCCCCGTCTCAACGGTAGAATCCCACCACGGCAGATTGATTTTCGGAACGCTCGGCGGCAAGCAGGTGGTTGCCATGCAGGGGCGCTTCCACTATTATGAGGGTTACAGTATGCAGCAGGTAACCTTCCCCGTCAGAGTGATGAAGTTCCTGGGTGTAAACACGCTCCTAATTTCCAACGCAGCCGGCGGGATGAACCCCCAATTCCGCAAGGGAAGCGTCATGATTATCACCGACCACATCAACCTTTTGGGCGACAATCCCCTGATCGGCCCGAACGACGACTCCCTCGGTCCGCGTTTTCCCGATATGTCCGAGCCGTACAGCAAGAAGTTGATTGCACTGGCCGAGAAAGTGGCGCTTGAACGAAAAATACGAGTGGAGCGGGGAGTGTTTGTTGCCGTTGCCGGCCCGAACCTGGAAACCCGTGCCGAATATCGTTTCCTTCGTTTGATCGGAGGTGATGCGGTGGGAATGTCAACCGTCCCCGAGAACATTGTCGCAAACCATATGAGTATGCAGGTGTTGGGCTTCTCTATTATTACTGACGAGTGCTTCCCCGACGCGCTGCAACCGGCGAATGTAGCGGAGATTATAGCTGTTGCAAACGAAACCGAACCGAAACTGACGGCTATTATGAAGGGTGTGGTAGAGAGTTTGTAAAGTCTCGAGCGAGTGATGGAGTTTCAAGGATTTGGAAGAATATTGGTTGTTGTCGGAAGCGTGATATTGTTGCTGGGCATTGGGTTCATGGTGTGGGACAAGATTCCGTTTCTCGGCAAGCTTCCCGGTGATATTCGTGTTGAGAAGGAGAATTTCCGGTTCTACTTCCCCCTCACAACAGGGATTTTACTGAGCATCTTCATCAGTGTAATTCTCTGGATTGTTTCACATTTCAGAAAGTAGAACAATGCGCACACTACCTGCATTCTTTATTCTTCTGCCTGCAGTAACGGCAGCATTTGCACAACAACCGGAGCCGAAGGAAAAAATGCGTACAATCAGCGTTCGAGGCGAGGGAACCGTCGCAACAGCGCCCGACCAAGTGCGGGTCTCTGTTCAGGTAAGCACTCGGGAGGAATCGGCTTCAACAGCAATGCGCTCGGCGAGCAGCAAAACGCAGGCGATTCTTTCTCTCTTGAAAAATCTCGGAGTTGATGAGAAGAGTATTCAAACCTCGCGGGTGAACGTTTCACCCGTGTACGACTATTCACGCCAGATTCAGCCGCCGCCCATTGTCGGCTATACGTCTTCGAACGATTTCACTGTGTTGTTCAAGGGGAAGTTGATGGATAAAGTGGGGGAATTCATGGACAAAGCCGTTGCTGCCGGAGCAGCGAACTTCGGCGGGCTGCAGTACGAATCTTCCAAGCAGCGCGAGATTGAACGGGAAGCGTTAAAAAAAGCAGCCGATGACGCAAAAGCAAGAGCCGAAGTTCTTGCAAAACAACTCGGCGCGACATTAGGGCAGGTAACAACCATCTCCGAAAGCGTCAGCGGTGGCGGCCCGGGTCCTATGCTGATGAGAGGCAACGCGATGATGGAAGCCTCTTCCGCCGCCCCGGTGATGCAGGGCGAGCTTTCCATTCGCGCAGACGTACATGTGGTGTTTGAGCTGAAGTAGATCCCAGACTAACAGATAATGTTCAAAGAACTCACAGAAAAACTCTCCTATCCTGACGTAGAAAAGGAAATCCTCAAATTCTGGAAAGAGAACGGGATTTTCGAGAAGAGCATTTCCACGCGGGAAGGGAAACCCGGATTCACCTTCTATGAAGGGCCGCCGACGGCAAACGGTCGTCCGGGCATTCATCATGTCATGAGCCGTACGCTGAAAGATCTTGTTTGCCGCTACAAAACCATGCGTGGCTTTCAAGTTCACCGAAAAGCCGGATGGGATACGCACGGGCTTCCGGTGGAGATCGAGGTCGAGAAACAACTCGGCTTTAAACACAAAGACGAGATTGTGAAGTACGGCGTTGCCGAATTCAACAAGAAGTGCCGTGAGTCAGTCTGGAAATACAAAACCGATTGGGAGAAGATGACCGAGCAGATGGGCTACTGGGTCGATCTTACGAAGCCGTACGTTACGTTCGAGAATAACTATATCGAATCCATCTGGTGGGCGCTGAAGCGGTTTTATGATGAAGGAATGATCTACAAGGGCTACAAGATTCAGCCCTACTGCCCGCGATGCGAAACGCCCCTCTCATCGCACGAAGTGTCTCTCGGCTACGACGACGTAAAGGACCCGAGCGTGTACGTGAAGCTGAAGCTGAAGAGCCAACCCGACACATCATTCCTTGTCTGGACGACAACGCCGTGGACGTTGATTTCGAACGTTGCCCTTGCCGTACATCCGGATGTGGAATACGTGAAGGTCGAACACAAAGGCGAAAAGCTGATTCTTGCTGAAGCGCGATTGAATGTGCTGGAGGGCGAGTACTCTGTGTTGGAGAAGATGAAGGGTTCCGCCCTTAGCGGGCTGGAATACGAGCGCATCTTCAACTATCATCCTGTTGACAAGAAAGCGCATTATGTTGTCGAAGCGGTATTTGTCACTACGGAAGATGGCTCGGGCATCGTACACATGGCGCCTGCTTACGGCGAGGACGATTATCAAATTTCGAAACTCTACAATCTGCCAACAATCCATCCCGTAAACAAAAGCGGCGAGTTTACCGACGAAGTAACAGACTTCGCCGGAAAGTTCGTGAAGGATGCTGATCCTCTCATCATTCAAAATCTGAAACAGCGCGGCATTCTGTATCGCAAAGAGACAATTACGCACAGCTATCCGCATTGCTGGCGCTGCAAAACCCCGCTGCTCTACTATGCGCGTGAATCGTGGTACATCAGCACAACGAAATACGCGCAGAAGATGATTGATCTTAACCGGCAGATCAACTGGGTTCCGCCGGAAGTCGGTGAGGGACGGTTCGGCAACTGGTTGGAGGAAAACAAAGACTGGGCGCTTTCGCGGGATAGATTCTGGGGAACGCCGCTGCCCATCTGGATTTGCGAGAAATGCACAGCACAGAAGTGTGTAGGAAGCGTGGAGGAATTCAAGAACGGAAGTAATGTCCCCGACCCGCTCGACTTGCACAAGCCGTTCGTTGATGCAGTGACATTTACCTGTTCGTGCGGCGGAACAATGAGGAGGACCCCGGAATTGATCGACGTCTGGTTCGATTCGGGAGCAATGTCGTTTGCGCAATGGCATTATCCGTTCGAGAACAGAGAACTGATCGACAGCGGCGAACAGTATCCCGCCGATTTCATCTGCGAAGGCATCGATCAAACACGCGGGTGGTTCTATTCGTTGCACGCAATCGGAACGTTTCTCTTTAACAAGCCCGCGTACAAGAATCTCATCGTCAACGAACTCATCCTTGACAAAGACGGACAAAAAATGTCCAAGTCGAAGGGCAACACCGTCGATCCGTTCGCGACGATAGCAAAGTACGGGGCCGATACCACACGCTGGTATCTGGTGACAACAAGTCCGCCGTGGCGCCCGACAATGTTTGACGAAGCCGGACTCGGTGAGGTGCAACGGAAGTTCTTCGGAACTCTCGTCAACACCTATGCGTTCTTTGCCCTATACGCCAATATCGACCGGTTTACGCACGCCGAGCAACTCATCCCCGTTTCCGAGAGACAGGAAATCGACAGATGGGTGCTTTCCGAATTGAATTCGCTGCGTCGGCGATACCGGGAATTGATGGAGGCCTACGACGTAACAAAAGCCGCAAAGGCTGTGAGTGAATTCACAATCAATCACCTCTCGAATTGGTATGTTCGTCGGAATCGCAGGCGCTTCTGGAAAAGTGAGCGTGGAAAGGACAAAACAGCAGCATATCAAACGCTGTACGAGTGTCTCACGACCATTGCGAAACTGACGGCCCCGTTCGCGCCGTTCATTTCCGAAGAACTGTACCGCAACCTGAATTCGGTCACAAAACGTCAAACGGAAGAATCCGTGCACCTTGCGATGATGCCGGAGGTGGAGGGAAGTTCCATCGATGCGGAACTTGAGTCGAAAATGGAGCGTGCGCAATTGATTGTGGAGTTGGTTCGTTCCATGCGCATGAAATCGAACCTCAAAGTCCGGCAGCCGCTGAAGCGCATCATTCTTCCGGTTGCGAATGAACAGGAGAGGTCGCTTGTCGAGCAGGTGAAGGATGTCATCCTCGAAGAGATCAACGTCAAGGCGATCGAATTTGTCACGGATGATTCGGGGATTGTGAAGAAGAAGGCAAAAGCGAACTTCAAATCCATCGGACCGAAGTTCGGTAAATCGGTGAAGCTTGTTGCCGACCGGATCAAGGAGATGAGTGCCGGAGAAATCGGCCAGCTTGAGCGAAGCGGTTCGTTCGAGCTTCCCGTCAACGGATCGTCGTTTACCATCGGAACCGATGATGTGGAGATCGTTCGGGAAGATCTGCACGGCTGGCTTGTCGAATCCGACGGGGGCGTTACTGTTGCCCTCGACACGGAGTTGTCGGATGAGTTGATAGCAGAAGGCTTTGCCCGGGAGTTTGTAAGCCGCGTGCAGAACATGCGGAAGGATGCCGGTTTTGACGTAACCGATAGGATTATCATTTCCTACAGATCATCCGGAAAACTCTCGAGCGCATTGCAGAAGATGCGTGAGTACATTATGACCGAAACGCTTGCTGTAGAGCTGAGTCCGGAATTCAAAGCGGGCCCGCATACATCAACACAGGATATCAATGGCGAGATTGCGGACGTATCAATCGAGCGTCGTAGTTAGCTGTTCATCTATCTCATAAAGGAGCAAAAAGTCGATGGCGAAAAAGGGGTCGAAATCAGTGGTCAAGTCAACCGTGGCGATTATGAAAGAGAAAGCAGCAAAGCGGGTGAAGCAGGCGAAAAAGGGAAAAGTTGGAGCGATCAAGCGTTCAACCGGCAAACCGGCAAACAAGTCCGTCACCACCAAAGCGAAGCAGCCGGTTCCTACAAAGCAGTATAGCGAACGGGATCTGAAGCATTTCAAGGAGATCATCCTTGAGAAGAAGACAGAGATGATGGAAGAACTTGAAACGCTCAAAGAGACGATGATGGATGTGACCACGGGTGAGTACGTGAGCGAGAGTTCCACCTATTCTCTTCACATGGAGCAGGGAACGGATGCCATGGAACGCGAGAAGACGTTTCTCTTTGCCTCTCGCGGCAGTAAGTTTGTCAATCAATTGGATGACGCACTCGCCAGAATTGACAATGGAACGTACGGTGTTTGCCGCGTATGCCAGCTTCTTGTGCCGAAAGAGCGGCTGGAGGCAGTGCCAACAGCGCAAACGTGTGCAGAGTATAAGAACACGAATGTTCCCTGTGAACGCGGCCGCACAGCGCTGGCAAAAATGAAAAAGCGTTGAGGTGTGCGTGCGTGTTCTATGGCTTACGTTTGCCATTGTTGTTGTTGACCAGGTTTCGAAACTTCTGGTCAAGGGAATCAGCATTCCCTGGCTCGGAATCAACATTCAGGGCATGCGATACGGGTACAGCACTCCGGTGCTGGGCGATTTTTTTCGCCTCACCTATATCGAAAATCCGGGCATGGCCTTTGGCATTGATATCGGGGGGAAGCTTTTCTTCTCCATCTTTTCAATCATCCTGAGTATCGGAATCCTCTACTATTTGTATCGGGAGCGGGGAGAAAAGTTGGGATTCCGGATTTCCCTTGCGCTCATCCTCGGCGGCGCGATCGGAAATCTGATCGACAGAACCTTCTACGGCGTTCTCTTTGGTGAGGGTCCGTTGTTCTACGGCAGGGTAGTGGATTTTTTCGACGTGGACTTTTTCAATATCAACATTCTCGGATATTCTCTCACACGATGGCCTGTGTTCAATGTTGCAGATGCTGCGGTGACGATAGGCATCGTGTTGCTGTTGTTTGTGCATCGTTCCCATGAAGCGGCCCCAAAGGATATTCCGCCGCCCGCACTTCAGGAGATCTCTCCCGACGAAACCCGTCATCCTTCGCCTGCGGAATCAAACAAAGCTCTGCGTTAGAGTACCTTCCGCCGATGCCCACTGAAATCGAGATCATCGTTCCTTCGGGCAAAAAGAAAGAAAGGCTTGATGTCTTTCTCACACATCATGTCGAGAATGCAACGCGCAACAAGGTGCAGCGCGCCATCGAGCAAAGAATGGTTCTGGTGAACGGCAAGGCTGTCCGACCCAGCCATCAAGTCGCTCCCGGTGAAAAGATTCACGTAATTCTGCCGAAACCGCTTCCTCAAAAAGCGTTGCCCGAGAACATTCCTCTTGACATCCTTTTTGAAGACGACGAATTACTTGTGGTGAACAAACCTGCAGGTATGGTAACGCATCCCGCGCACGGAAACTATACCGGCACACTCGTAAACGCCCTGCTGTTTTACTGCAATCAACTCTCGACAGTAAACGACGCGACACGTCCCGGCATCGTTCACCGGCTGGACAAGGATACCTCGGGGCTGATGGTTGTTGCCAAAACTGACGCCGCGCATGCAAACCTCGCCAAGCAGTTTTCCGCAAGAACTGTTCAGCGGGAATATTGGGCACTGGTGTGGGGAAGCTTCAAGGAACGAAGGGGAATCATCGAAGCTTCATTGGGGAGAAGTAAGTCCGACAGAAAGAAGATTGCTGTAGTCGCGAATGGCAAACATGCAGTTACGGAATACGAAGTTGTTGAGAGATTCGACTATCTGTCACTGATTCGCTTGAAACTTCGGACCGGCCGAACGCATCAGATCAGGGTTCATCTTGCCCACATCAACCATCCCGTTTTCGGTGATCCGACCTACAGTGGTCGCCGGATCGTTGCCGGATCGGGATCCTTCGAGCAGAAAACCGAAGTTCAGCAGTTGCTCAGGCTCATTTTACGTCAATCGCTTCACGCGAAGACGCTCGGCTTTGTCCACCCGAAAACACAGACGGAAATTTTTTTTGATTCCGACCTTCCAGCCGATTTTTCGTCAATTTTAGCCCGTTTGAGGGCCCATTGATTACTTTTTGATTTCGTGTTTCCTATCACCGATTTGCATTCCACAAAGTTATTTTTTATGTTAGTCGTAAATTTCAGCGTGATGGGTTCTAATCTCTCGGCTATCAAAGCTGCATTCCGCTCTTCAAGCTGCAATTCAGTTTTTTAACATCAAAACAAAACACGCGGGGTATAACCGGATCAGTCCGGTCGAATTGTGTTGCGATGGGTTAAGCACACACGTTTCAGGGGTACACATGGAAAAAACAGGTTTTGAGAAGTTCAGGAAACCGGCTTTGGCACTTCTTGCCGGTGCTGTTCTGGTGACTGCCGGACCAACAGCATCAGCTCAATCCCGATTCGAAGTAACCATCCAGCAATTCAACAGCGATGAAGTTCGCGGCTACGTGCAGCCCATCGGGGATATGTTCGGGGCAAACATGAATGCAGGCTTATTTCACTCGGCTGATGTCGGGAAAGATGGCTTCCATTTTCGCATTGATATTGTGGGGATGATCTCAGTTGTAAGCGACGAGCACAAAAGCTACGCCGCATCGCTGCCTTCCGGATTTATTCCGCAGGGGGGGTCATACCAAACCGCAACGGTTTTTGGCGGGGCAGGAACCACGTTCAAAGATGCACATTCGGGACTTGAGTACAGGGGCTCGGACGGAGTATTCAGCACAAGTCTGTTTCCGCTGTTCGTTCCGCAGGTAACCATTGGGACGCTTTTTGGTACGCAGGCAATAGTGCGCTATATCTACATTCCTTCTCTTTCGGGCGGAAAGCTGCCAAGTTCCCGATTGTGGGGCGTCGGAATGCGCCACAGCATCAGTCAATATTTCGGTGCAGCCCCTCCGTTCGATGCAGCCGTTGCATTCCTCTACTCCGATTTCTCTCTGGGAGATATGGTGGAGTTGCAGGGCACGGTTGTCGATCTGCAAATCAGCAAATCGGTTCTTCTCTTCACATTCTATGGCGGTATAGCGGTTCAACAGAGCTCAATGGAACTCCGCTACAACCATCAGGCCACTGCTACCTCGACCTCCAATCTTGTTGATGTTGCTCTTAACGGGGGAAACACGTTCCGCGTAACAACCGGGCTGCAAATAGATCTGCAGGCAGTTCGACTCTTTGCGGATGCAAACTTTGGCCGTGTTCAACATTTTACAGGAGGAATCGGTTTTGGTCTCTAGGCAAGTAGTGAATATCTGCATGCCGCGTATCGGGACGCTGTTCGCCGGGATGGCGGCAGTTCTTCTCTCTCTCTCGACAATCGGCTCATCCTGCGTTAATGAGAATGCCCACGTGTCTGTAAATCTTTCACCGATCGTGGGCAGATACAAGCTCGGAACAAACCCGACGTTTTTCGGGACAATCACGGTGAAACTCGACAGCATTGTCGCAAGGGATTACAGAAACAAGATCAGACAAGGCCGAATTTACGATCTCAAAGTCCGGGTTGAAGGAGAGTATGGCGGGGAGGTGGCCGGAATTGCAGCCGTTCAAGCAGGAAACGGCGACCCCAAACAAATTTTGCGATTTCCGAGAACAGGCTCTGTGAACTGGTCGGTGTACAGGCAACCACAGTCCCTACTTGGCAACTCGACCTATCTTCTTCCCCAGCCGGAAGGCATTAACGAACTTCTTACAGCCCTTTTGGCGAAACCCCTCCCCGATATCACCTTCTCAGTGGTGGGTACGCTCAGTATTGCGCCTGTACCTGACAATTTGTATGTTGTCGTCGAAGTCTATCTGCAGGCTGACGCTGAGATAAACTGAACCTTGTCGGGGGCTCCTTCTGCCGTGTGAAGTGATTGCACGCGGCTGTCTCTTTCCACAAATATGTGTGTTGCCTTGCAACTCGACTGTGAGTAAGATAGTCCACCAACTCATGTTTCAACAACTATCAAGGAGTTTGTATGAAGGAACGTCTACACTATGTTTTCGTTCGTGGCGGAGTTGCTCTGTTCGCCCTTGCGCTTCTCGCAACGGGAATACGGGCGGAATCGAACTTCGAGAAGATCATCAGACAGCAGAATGCGGAGAATGCCAAAGGGTACGTTCAGCCGATTGCCGATATCTTCGGGGCAAATATGAACGCCGGCTTCTCGCGCAATGCGAAGCTCCCCGCATCAGGTTTCAATTTCAGGCTCGACATCATCGGCATGGCCGCACTCGTCGGGTCGGATCAAGAAACGTATATGGCAACGGATCCGTGGGACAGGAAATTCCAGACAGCGACGATTCTCGGAAAGAAGGGCGGCGCAAGTCCCAACCCCATCGATCCAAATAATGCCGCGCTCGAGTATCGCGGGTCGGACGGAATCATCAGCACATCCATATTTCCGTTTGCGGCTCCGCAAGTAACCATCGGGCATATCTACGGCACGGAAGCGATCATCCGGTATGTTCCGATTCCGGAAATCAGCAGCGCCAATCTTCCAAAAATCACGTTGTTTGGTGCAGGCGTGCGCCACAGCCTGAGCCAGTATTTCGATGAGATACCTCTCGACATGGCAGGCGGCTTCATGTATAACAGTTTCACAGTCGGGGAGTTCATTACCATAAAAGGATGGGCTATCGCTGCACACGCAAGCAAGGAACTCTCCGTCCTGGTCCTCTACGGCGGCATTCAATACGAGAAGAGCACGCTGACGCTGACGTACAAATCCACGGGGGGTGAAGACGTCAACATTGATCTTGAGGGATCCAACGTTGTTCGCGCAACGCTGGGGGCGGGATTGAATCTCGGCATCCTGAAGATCTTTGCCGACGCCAACTTCGGAGCGCTGACCAGCTTTACCGCGGGCATCGGGTTCGGATTCTGAGAATGATGAAACATGAAATTGTGAACAATTATTCAGAGGAGAAAGTATGAAAGCAAGAATTATCGTGATGATGCTGTTCGTCGGGCTGATGACGACGGGTTTTGATTGTATAAACGAGGATGCTCTG